>CAYITB010000061.1:0-1574 GCA_964366155.1 uncultured Candidatus Saccharibacteria bacterium | reverse complement strand
TTCTTCCATATGGAGAAAAGAAGTAAAGTCTCTAAAAGGGATTCTTAGCTCCGCGAACTTCAAAGTGGAGATGGGTTCCTGTGGAGCGTCCCGTGTTCCCCACGGAGCCAATAACCTGCCCCCGCTCTACCCTCTGTCCTTGAGAAACCGTGTTACTCTTATTGTGTGCGTAAAGTGTTTGAGTTCCATTCTCATGTTTAATAACAATGTAGTTGCCGTAGCCGCCGTTCCACGCTCCCGATTTGCTCACAATAACGACTCCCGGTGCCGCCGCGAGTATCGGTGTCCCCATTGGAGCGGCGAGATCAACGCCGTTATAGCCGTGGAGCCCTTGTGTTTTGCGGTAGGAAGAGAGCGGCGCAGAAAAGAATCCGCCAACCGTTCTTCCGCCTCCGGCAATCACCGGCTTACCCGCACGAACTGGTGTTGGCGCGATTTCACCATCAGGGACAATAATCGTCTGCCCCAGAGCAAGCGGGTGGCTCTCATAAACACCATTGAATGAAGCAATTTCTGCTGCGCTTGCTCCATAGCGTTTTGCAATGCTTTGTATGGTGTCGCCTTTTGCCACCGCATGCCGCACACCTGATACAGGGAGAATAACGAGTGTTTGATCCTTACGGATCTGTGTTCCTCGCGGGAGATCGTTCGCCCAAAGAAGAGTGTTTACCGACACACCAAACATCTGCGCAATCTGTGTAAGCGTGTCACCCTCTCGCACCACATAGAGACTGATCTGATCAGACGCGGGGGCATCTTCAATGTCAGCAATAGTTCCTAAAGGTCCCGCATCAGCAAGAAGCGCGTTACCAACGATAGGAGTATCACCACCCCCCTTTGCAGGGTTGGGGTCAAGATTGAGCGCGGGAGAGAGGAGGGACATAGTCTGCGAGTTAAGTATCTTGCCTGCAACAGGACTCGCGAGAGCCTCTGTTTTAAGCCCGGAAGAGATGAAGGACCAGAAGCTCGCATTGACCGGATTCGCCGTTACGAGGGCAATAAAAGCTAAAAAAATAAAGAAAATAGGCCACGTCCTGTACGATTTCTTATTTTTTTCTCTATTGAATTCTTTTGGAGTGCCTAGAATAAGCCTTTTTTGTAATCTTCCTTTTCAGAGTGGCTCTGTTAAGCCATTTTTTCACTTCAGTCATTTCAACCGCAACTCCCATCCTAGCAAAAAGAAAGCCCCTTGGGCAGGGGGTCAAGCAGGGTCTGTGGATAGCGTTTAGGAGCGTAGGCGGGTAAGAATGTCTGCCTCAATACTTTGGAGATCTTTGCCGTAAGTGAGGCGTGAGAGCTCTTTGAGTTTTTCCGCAATTTCTGGCGAGCCGGGAGGAATTGCCTTGGTGTGGAGTGTGAAGGAGCGCACCGGTTCTCCTTGCAACAAAAGTTTTACAATCGCGCGCCGATTCTCTAATCCTATCAAGTCGGCAGGACTAAATTCCGGCGCTACTTGCCCCTTCAAGTACTCTGCATCATCTGCCCCAACGCGGAAGAGGGCAAGCGATCCCACGTTACCAAACACCGCACCTTTAACTGCGTCTGAAAGTTGTGCAATAAATTGATGCGCGAGC
>CAYITB010000060.1:0-1813 GCA_964366155.1 uncultured Candidatus Saccharibacteria bacterium | reverse complement strand
TTTTGTCTTGGATATAGCGCTTCATTTGCGTCATACCCACACGGACGCGCTGTTGAAGCATCTCACCAACAATACGCACTCGACGCAATCCCAAGTGATCAATATCATCTTCCTTTGCTCCCTTAGTGCTGTTTAAAGTAATGACGTAGGAAAGAATCGCAACAACATCATCAAAAGAGAGCGTCTTCCTATCGCTACCTACTCCTGTAGTGGGACGATCAAAACGCTGGTTCAAGCGGAAGCGCCCTACCGGAGAGAGGTCGTAGCGATCAGCGGAAAAGAGGTTTTTCACAAACTCACGCGCACCTTGTGCGGTTACTAAGTCGCTATCGCGGAGACGCTTGTAAATTTCAACAAAGGTCTGGTCTAGTGTATTGAACGCCTCCTTCTCCAGTGTGTTTTTGATATAGGGGACATCGCCGGCAACATTAGAGAAAGCTTCTTTGATGGCTTCATTAGATGTCTGACCAGTCTCGTCTCCAAAAATGCGCAGAAGCGTTGTTGCAGGAATCTTACGCTTGCGATCAATGCGCACGTAGATGACACCGTCGGCCTCTGTTTCAAACTCTACCCATGCTCCACGAGCGGGAATGATTTTTGCACCAAAATGCTTTTTTCCTCGAATCTCGTTAGCGGTAAAGAATACTCCAAAACTCCGCGCGAGTTGCGGAACAACCACGCGCTCAATGCCATTAATGATAAAGGTACCGTGCTCCGTCATTAGTGGGAAGTCGGCGAGAAAAATTTTTTGTTCGTGCTCAAAACTTTTGCTCTTTAGATGCACTGTTGCCACGAGCGGCGCTTCGTACGTGAGGTTCTGCTCTTTGGCATAGTGCTCGTCGTACTTAGGTTCCTCAATAGCAAAGTCTTTGAAGGTGAGCTCAAACTTTTTTTCCGAATAATCCTTGATGGGAGAGAACTCCTTAAAAACTTCCGCGAGCCCTTCCTTGGTGAGCCACTTATAGGACGCAAGTTGGAGCTCCACCAGATCGGGGAGTGAGGCAAGTGGCTTTTTATAGTGAGTGAAGTATCTTTTTTCTATTTTTTTCATAAAAAATTCGGGCACGAAAACATACCCAAAAGAGACCGTACCTGTATCAGGCTACGTTATGTTCATCTGGTAATAAATATGGAAGCTAGTGCATCGTAACTCAATCGGATGCAGCACGTAGAGGCAGTATACTCCCCCCTCGATATTTGTCAATTTTTTTATGATCGCCGGAGAGGAGGACTTTGGGCACACGATACTTCTTGCCTTTGTGGAGAATCTCCTCGGGACGCGTGTACACTTCCCCACTCGCGATACGGCGCTCTTCTAGAGATTCCTCTTTACCTAAGACACCAGAGATATAGCGGGCAACGGCATCCACAATAATGAGCGCAGGGAGCTCACCTCCAGTGAGTGTGTAGGGACCCACAGAAATTTCCTCAGCACGAAGTATTTTTTTAACCCGCGCATCAATACCCTCATAGTGTCCCGCGATAAGTACCACATCGTTATAACGCGCGAGAGTGCGTGCGGTAGCTTGTGTAAATTGCTTCCCCCGCGGTGAGAGAATAATAATTTTTTTACGGCCTTTCTTCTTCCCCAGAGCGCGCTCAACTGCCCTTACGATGGGCTCTGCCTTCATTACCATCCCCGGACCACCTCCGTAGGGCTTGTCATCCGCCTTGCGATGCTTGTCTTTGGTATAGGCGCGCGGATCAATAAGTGACACAGAAAAAAACTTCTTCGCTTGAGCGCGTTTAATCATAGAACTCCCGAGGTAGGACTCCAAGCTCTCAGGAAAAAGGCTAATAATATGAAATCGCA
>CAYITB010000059.1:0-1839 GCA_964366155.1 uncultured Candidatus Saccharibacteria bacterium | reverse complement strand
TAGGAGAGAATCAATCATATGTTAGGATGTGAGGATGAAGAGAGAGGTGACGACTCGGGCAGTAAAACCCGCTCCAGCGCCCCTGCCGGGGCCTTTTGCGCGTGAGGTGATAAATGAGGCGGAACATTTGGCTACGCGTGAGGCAGAGATAATGCAAAAAGAGAGTGCTACACGGCGAGACTTCCGCAATACCCCAACTATCACCATTGACCCAAAGGATGCTAAGGATTTTGACGACGCACTCTCCCACCGTGCTTTAGGTAATGGCTTGCACGAGGTGGGCATCCACATTGCCGATGTTTCCTACTTTGTCACCCCGCACACCGCAATTGATAAAGAGGCGCGTAAGCGTGCGACCTCCATCTACCTCGTAGATCGCGTGATCCCCATGTTGCCCGAGGCGCTCTCCAACAATCTCTGCTCGCTCGTACCACATAAAGAACGCCTCACCTACTCTGCCGTGTTTGAGATTGATGAGAAGGGAGCCATCAACAAAGAGTGGTTCGGGCAGACCATCATCCGTTCATCTACACGCTTCACATACGAGGAAGCGCAGGAAATTATGGAGGGCAAAGAACATGTGCACAGTGAGATGCTCCTTGCACTCACCACAATTGCACGCGCTCTGCGCAAAAAAAAGTTTGCTGAGGGAGCCATCGCCATCCACGATACTGAACTGAAGTGTGAGATGGATGAAAGTGGCACACCTATCAGCTTTTACATCATACCCCATTGCGAAAGCCATGAGCTCATTGAGGACTTTATGTTGCTCGCCAACCGCCGCGTGGCAGAATACGCCTCAAAAGCGGTGGCTAATAAGCCGGGTAATTTTGTGTACCGCATCCACGGCGCTCCTGACTTAGATAAACTCGCCTTCCTTGACCTCTACGCACGCCCTTTGGGCTACACAATTCTGAAAGGTCAACACGTAGATGCGAGCGAGCTCAACCGCCTCCTTACTGAAGTGCTTGATACGCCACACCAGTACTTTGTGCACTCTGCGGCACTGCGCTCCATGGCAAAGGCAATCTACTCCACCAAAAATATTGGCCACTTTGGGCTTGCCTTTAAACACTACACGCACTTTACCTCCCCGATACGCCGCTACCCCGACTTGCTGGTGCACCGTCTCCTTACCGAATACTTAGCAGGCAAAAAAGTCTCGCAAAAAATGCTGGAGGAATGCGACAAATCCGCCCTCCATGCCACCGAGCAAGAAGTTGCCGCGGCAACAGCCGAGCGCGACTCACTTAAAGCGAAGCAGGTACAATTTCTTGCTAATCACGTGGGGATGAAGAGTAAGGGGATCGTGACAGGAGTCACTAATTTTGGCATCTTCCTACGTGAGGAGACTACCGGTGCTGATGGGCTCATACACGTAACTCGCCTCCCTAATGACTACTATGTGTTCAATGAACAACGAATGGAGCTGGTGGGCACACAACGGAAGCGCCGCTTCCGTCTCGGCGATACCCTCCCCATCACAGTGACTCGCGTAGACCCCGAGCGTAATCAGATTGATTATCTACTAATAGGCGAGTAATAAGCTCGTGCCTATCTGGTATAATCAGGAGTATAGATAAGCAGACTAAAATTCCTAGGATTTTTGTATGGGTCATCGGATCTGTTACGGTACTTGCTGTGGCGTTCATAATTCTCGCCTGGCAATCCTATAGCCACATACGGAATCTTGAGGCAGAGGTTACTCACTTAAATCAAGAGTTTGCTTCTTCAACATCTCTACTGGCAGAGAGCATCGCAAATACAGATAAAAAGACTCTGAGTCTCTCTAATTCATTCTCCCAAGAACAACAAAAAGTTAACCAAATTTCAGAACAG
>CAYITB010000058.1:0-1937 GCA_964366155.1 uncultured Candidatus Saccharibacteria bacterium | reverse complement strand
AGGTAGGGCGTGGAGAGCTTGCGGGAGCGCGGGTACTCATCCGTGGAGGGGAGGCTTTCCTTGTGGGTGCTACCATCCCTCCCTACCAAGTAGGTAACACCCCAGAGGGCTATGAGCCAGCGCGCACGCGGCGCCTCCTCCTCAATAAGCGCCAGATGGCCGAACTTGCCAAGGCAGAAGAGACGAAGGGATTGACAATAGTGCCATTAAAAGTGTATAATAAAGGAACCAAGCTCAAGCTCTCTCTCGCCATAGCACGCGGGAAAAAGAAATACGACAAACGTGAGACGATTAAAAAACGCGACGTAGAGCGCGAGCTCGGGAGAACTTTGAAAAGGTAAGCACCGCCTTTGGCGGGCTAAAATATGGGGATGATCGGCTTCGACATGAGGTAGATCATATCTGCGCGAGTCGTCCGCCATAGCGGGACGTTAAAATGCTATGGACACAGATAAGTGCAAACTCATCTGCTAAGGACGGTGCGGTGGCTTCACCGTACTCGTTCGCGTTCGCTGTAGCGTAACGCCGTCCGCTCCTGCGTGTAGCTTTGCATCAGGGGATTGGGCGTCATAACTCAAAGATCGAGACCGTGCCATGATTCAGCACAGTCTCTAAATAAAGAATCTCGGTAGGGTGTGATTTTGTTTACCTCTTACGCACACTACTTAAACAATCAAGGTAAACTAGGCTCCGTAGACACAGGTAGGTGACACTTTATGCACGCGGGTTCGATTCCCGCCATCTCCACAAAACGAAACTTGTTCGGAATTAAATAAGCGGAGCGATTTTGCGGAACGGCGCTAATCTAATACTTTACTTGACTAAACCACTGTACTTTGCTAAAGTACCAGTATGGATTGGAATAACAAGGAAAATAAACAGTTAATCAAGGCTATTTTGTCGCTTGAAACTCTTGACGAGGCCAAGCGGTTTTTGCGTGACTTAATGACTGAAAAAGAGATTGTTGAGTTTACAAAAAGGCTCCAAACAGCAGAAATGCTTATCGCAAAAACACCCTATTCTGTTATTGAGCAAAAAACTGGTCTAAGCTCGACTACTGTTGCTCGTGTTTCAAAATGGCTTAACGGAAAAGAAGGTGGATATAAAACTATTATCAGCCGACTTCATCATCACAACTCTATCCAAACAAGGAGAGGGTTGTCTTGATGCATTTCTAAAGATTTAACATAAGGCCAACCCCCTCCAAGTTTGGAGGGGGTTTTCATTTGCCTACCCACGACAAAACGGCAAAAACAGTTCTTTAAGAAAGGAGGCATAAATGAGAATCAGTTTCTCTGACTTCGACATGGACGAGTCCATTGTCGCCCCAATCATCTATGGCGAGAATCGCCATTCTACGACAAACAGGGGTGTCGTGATTTCTGGCGAGACGAGACAGGAACTCAAAAAGTTTTTGTCTGGTTTTAACGCTTCGGTTGGTATCGAGCAAACACCGTACTACCGAATTGATGCGTACTTCGATGAGCAGAGGTTATGGCTACTCGAAATCAATGCGTCATTCGTGGACGGTTGGGGTACCGCACTCAACCTCGCTCGAGCGAGCGGAATCACGGTTGATCCAGCACCGCTTGTCTTTCCAAAGCGGTTTGTGAGCAAGAGCAGAGTGTACCTGCCAGAACTTCAGTTGTTCGTTTCAGAGCTTGCTCATCTAGGTCTTCACGACCACAATGTTTGCGAGTGGAACGGCAACGGAGTTGATCCGATTTACGTCTACGGACGAGTTGGATCAAAAGATCAACCGAATGTCCTACCTTACGATGGACTTCGGTTGGACAACAAGCTCAATCTCGGAGTGTTCAGTCGGGAGTGGAGTGGTAATGTAGTGAAAATCCCGCAACACTACATCAGCCGTTTCAACTCGTGGGAAGAAATTCCTCGGGAAGTGGTTCTCAAGTTTTGCGACAAAGGAAGCGCGG
>CAYITB010000057.1:0-2009 GCA_964366155.1 uncultured Candidatus Saccharibacteria bacterium | reverse complement strand
GGTGTTGGGTATCGGACTCCAAACAGAAGAATTATAGGCTCGCGGCATCTCCGCATAACATGTTTCCTGATAACGACAATCTGTTGCTGTACAAATCATGATAAAGATATTGCTATCGCTCGGCCCTCCGCAATACTCCATCGTCACGCCACATTCGGGGCATTTCATGACGGGAATCTCCGACATATTTATCACCTCTTTTTTGGATGAAAAGCCGTTGAAGAAATCTATAATAAATGTACCAAGAAAACCAAGAAGTTGCAATAAAAAATATGGTCTTTACAGCTCCCCTGCTCTCTGGTACGATACAAATTATTATATTTTATTTTTTACTGTACCACGTGGAACCACAACTGCTATGCCTATCACTAGACCATCTGTGCGCACCATAACATTAAACCAGCTCGTTTTTTGTCCTGACGTAGCACCACTTCTCTAGTCGTGGCACTTTTCGGTTGATTCCACCACGGTACACACCGTTGGTATGAATATTACTAAATTAATACTCGCACTCGCCGCAACCGGGCTCTCGGGCGTCGTGCTCGGCTACATTCTCCGCTGGCTCGTGACCTTGAGCCAAAAGGGTTCTATTGAGCTCACTATCAAACAAACATTGCTTGAAGCAAAAACAGAAGCGAACAAGCGCATTGATACGGCGGAAAAAGAGGCCGAGCGCATTCTTAAAGAAGCGAAGGAAAAGGAGCGTGAGACAGATAAGGAGCTGAAGAAAAAAGAAGACCATCTCATCAAAAAGGATGAGACACTGGACAAGCGCCAGCACGACATTGACCGCGAGGTAGAGAGTCTTAAGCAAAAAATTGAAGAGGTTAAGCTCATCCGCGAGCGCGTAGAAGTGTTGACCCGCGAGCGTGAGGAAAAGCTTGAGGCAATTGCCGGTATCTCACGAGAGGAGGCGCGCACCGAGCTCATTGCCGCGGTAGAGCGCGACGCGGAGGAGGACATTGCTGTTCGCATACACAAGCTTGAGACGCAGGCGCACGACACCCTTGAGCGCCGAGCGAAAGATATTTTAGCAACTGTCATCCAACGCCTTGCCACCTCCTCTACTCCCGAGATTATGTCCACCACAGTATCCATTCCCTCCGACGATGTGAAGGGTAAAATTATCGGTAAGGAAGGGCGCAATATACGCACTTTTGAGCGCGCCGCGGGTGTGGAGCTTGTGGTGGATGACACCCCTGGAGCTATCACCATTTCCTCCTTTGACCCCGTGCGACGGCATGTGGCAAAAGTTGCTCTAGAAAATCTTATTGCCGACGGGCGCATCCAACCTGCAAAGATTGAGGAGATGGTGGAGAAGGCGCGCAACACCATCAATAAAATTATTAAAGAGCGCGGTGAGGCCGCCGCCTATGAAGCAGGGGTACTCAACTTAGACCAGCGCGTCCTTATGATCTTAGGGCGGCTCCACTTCCGCACTAGTTATGGACAGAATGTGCTCCAACACTCTATTGAGATGACGCATATTGCAGGGATGCTCGCTGAGGAACTGGGAGCAGACGTGGCAGTGGCTAAGGCGGGCGCGCTCCTCCATGACATCGGTAAAGCAATTGACCACGAGGTGCCCGGTACTCATGTAGAAATCGGCATACGCATCCTTGAGAAGTTTGGGGTGGGCGAGCCGGTTATCAAAGCGATGCGGAGCCACCATGAGGAGTACCCTTACGAAACTATTGAGTCTATTATCGTACAGGTAGCAGACGCCATTTCGGGCGGGCGCCCCGGCGCTCGGCGCGACAGTGTGGAGAACTTCCTCAAACGGCTCGCCGACCTTGAGACTATTGCTAACTCCTTCCCGGGGATTGAGAAGAGCTACGCCATCCAAGCTGGTCGCGAGGTGCGCGTCTTCGTCGTCCCAGAGCAAATCAGTGATGTGGAAGCTCATAAAATGGCGCGTGATATGGCGCTCCGTATAGAGCGCGAACTCAAGTACCCGGGGGAAATTAAAATTACCGTCATCCGAGAGTCGCGGGCCATTGAGTACGCCC
>CAYITB010000056.1:0-2127 GCA_964366155.1 uncultured Candidatus Saccharibacteria bacterium | reverse complement strand
CACGACAACAATTGATGAGCATGTACCGCGCACTCCCACAGGACCTTAAGGAGGCACTCTATAGTATTGATACCACGCAAGCCATCCAAGCGGTGAGCCGCGCCTACGGACTCCACGTAGATCAAATGGGGGAGCTCTCCAACGCTATTGGGCAGGTTATGCTCGGCGCACTCCACCCACGCGACTTTACCAAACAACTTAAAAGTGAGCTTGGTATTGATGAGCAAAAAGCATCCGCACTCACCCGTGAGGTCAATCTCACCGTGTTCACCAAGATCCGTGAGTCCCTCAAGCGCATCCACTCACTCCGTGAGGACTCTGCGTTTGACGCGGCAGTCAACAGTATGCCAGACAGAGAGTCGCTCTTGCACGATATTGAGGAACCACCTCGTGCAAGTAGTGGAGTAAGTGCACCAGCAAGAGCTCCCGTAGAACAAGAGAAAAAGGTCGTGAGCGAAGAGCAGACCTTCAGCGCAAGTATTGAACCCCTCCTCCATATCCCCCGCAAAGTAGAGACCAAAGCTCCCGACCCATATCGCGAACCACCCCTATAAAATAATGAACTTCCAAGTACCACAATTTATTGAGATTGAAGATAAGATTTTTGGTCCACTCACCTTTAAGCAATTTATCTTTACCGCTGGTGGTGCTGGCGCGGCCTACCTTGTGTATGCCTACCTCTCTAAGATCGTTGGATTTCTCGCATGGGGACTCGCCGTGCCTGTTTTTCTCTTTGCGCTTGGGCTCGCATTCTATAGAATAAATGAACGCCCCTTCATCGTTACGGTTGAAGCCGCATTCCGCTTCTTCATCAAATCCAAACTTTACCGATGGAAAAAAGATCTCAAGGGTGCTCGGGCACTTACGAGAGCCGCGGGAGAGAACGCACCAGTAGGCTCCGAGATTCCTAGACTGACAGAAAGTAAGCTCTCCGACCTCGCGTGGAGTTTGGACATAAACGAGCGCGCGAGGAAAGGGGACACATAATTTATGCCAGCAGTAACAGCAAAACCTTCACAAGATTTCCTCCCTATTAAAGAGATCAGGGATGGCGTTGTAGTGCTTAAAGACGGCTCCTTGCGCATGGTACTCATTACCTCATCACTTAACTTTGCGCTCAAGTCACAAGACGAGCAGACGGCACTCCTCTTCCAATACCAAAACTTCCTTAACTCACTGGACTTCCATATACAAATTTTTACCCAATCACGCAAGCTCGACATCCGCCCCTACATTAACCTCTTGGAGGATAGGATGAAGGAACAAACAAACGAGCTCATTAAAATCCAAACTAAGGAGTACATCGAGTTCATTAAGAGTTTTACCGAAGCAACCAACATTATGGCAAAATCCTTTTTTGTAGTAGTGCCCTACAGTCCTCCGGTATACCTTAATCGTTCAGGTTTTGTGAGTAAATTGTTTAGGAAGAAGCAGGAGGTTGCCGAGGAAATCAAATCGTTTGAGGAGAACAAGACCCAACTTGAACAGCGAGGGAGTGTGGTTGAGCAAGGGCTCTCTCCGCTGGGGATACGCGTGGTTGCTCTTGGTACCGAAGAGCTGGTTGAGCTCTATTACAAACTCTTTAATCCCGGCGAGCGAGACGTCCCCACGCTCGACGCACAAGCCTATGGCCCTCTTCGGTAACTCACGAGCAAAGGAGAGCGCGACGCCTGTGCTCCCACAGGATATTTACCAGACCGGCGTACTGGAGCTCAAAGATATCATTGCGCCCGCGGCGCTCCAAGTAAATCCCAAGTACATTAACTTGGGCGATAAAATCGCGCGCACTTTTTTTGTCATCTCATACCCGCGTCTCCTCGCGCGCAATTGGTTTATGCCCGTCATTAACTTAGACAAGGTATTTGATGTTTCCATCTTCATCCACCCTGTAGATACCTCGGCTATTCTGCGCCAGTTACAAAAAAAAGTTGCCGAGGTGCAGAGCCAAATACATACCCGCGAGGAAAAAGGGCTCGTCCGTGACCCCAAGCTTGATATTGCCTATCAAGACATTGAGTTTCTGCGGGATCAACTCCAGCAGTCACGAGAAAAAATGTTTGAGGTTGGGCTCTATGTTACTCTCTACGGCGATAATGAGGAGGAGCTCAACCGCACCGAGTCGGAGCT
>CAYITB010000055.1:0-2266 GCA_964366155.1 uncultured Candidatus Saccharibacteria bacterium | reverse complement strand
CTTGCTATACTGTAGATAATGCAGACGGACCTTGCGAGGTTGGAGACGTTCCTTGTGGACTCCGGACTTATTTCTAAGTCCGAGGTACTTGCCGCACACGAGGAAGCGTTAAGTCGGAGTCGCCCACTTTCCGACATTCTCGTTTCATCGGGCAAAATTTCCGAGGACGAGTTTAGGAAAGCCCAGGCCTACGTGCTCGGCATCCCTTTTGTGTCCCTCCAGGGACTCAAGATTGAGGGCGCGATACTCTCCATTATTCCCGAGCCTATTGCGCGCAAGCACAACATTGTCGCCTACAAAAAAACGAACAATGCTCTTGAGGTTGCCATGCTTGATCCGCAGGACTTGGAGGCGGTGGACTTTGTTAAAAAGAGCGTGGACTTAAAGATTCTTCCTCGTCTCACTGATACTGAAAGTATTAAGCAGGTGCTCGTGCAATACCAAAAGAGTCTCAAGGCGGAGTTTGGCGATATCATCCACGCCGATGCCAAAACACTCTCGTCTCGTGCTGATGGAGTGGCGGGAGCAACGGAGGAAGATCTCAAAAAACTTGCAGAGGATCTACCCGTTATCCGCATCGTAGAGACACTCCTCTCGCACGCGATAGTGCAAAAAGCGTCCGACATACATATTGAGCCCTACGAGAATGAGTTGGTCATCCGCTACCGCATTGATGGTATTTTGCACGATGCTATGGTGCTCCCGCGCGCCGCTGGTCCTGGTATCATCGCGCGGGTAAAGGTGCTTGCGAACTTGCGCTTAGATGAAAAACGTCTCCCCCAAGATGGCCGTTTTAAAATTGATACCGCAGGACAAAAAGTTTCCTTCCGTGTTTCCATACTTCCCACCACCTTTGGTGAAAAAATTGTGATGCGTCTCCTCCCCGACGCGGTTAAAGGATACACTTTGGAGGGACTCGGTTTCCACGGGGACGGATTAGAGCGCATTCATGAAGCAACACGTAAAACGACAGGGATGATACTCGTCACCGGCCCCACAGGCTCGGGCAAATCAACAACGCTCTATACTATTTTAGATATCGTTAATACGCCTGATGTGAATATCTCCACCATTGAGGATCCCGTGGAGTACCAAATGCAACGCATTAATCAAACGCAGGTAAAGCCGGACATCGGGATGACCTTTGCTGCGGGTCTGCGGGCGCTCATGCGCCAAGACCCCGACATTATCATGGTTGGCGAAATTCGCGACAAGGAGACGGCAAACCTTGCCATCAATGCGGCGCTCACGGGTCACCTCGTGCTCTCCACGCTCCACACCAATTCTGCGGCGGCAACGGTGCCGCGCATGCTGGACATGGGCGCGGAAGCGTTCCTCCTCGTCACTACCATCAATTGCATTATTGCTCAACGCCTCGTGCGACGGCTTAAAGAGCGAGAAGAGTACCACCTCACCGAGGCGGAGGCACAAACACTTGCCACGTCGGTCAATCTTGATCACGTGTTAGAAGTTTTGAAGAGGGAGAAGGTGGTAGCAGAAAATGCAAAAATTACAGATGTTCCCTTCTACCGTCCTAAACAAACTGAAGAGTACCCCGATGGATTTTCTGGTCGTATTGGTATTCATGAGATTATGCGCATCTCCCCAGCGGTGAAGGAGTTGGTGATGAAGGGGGCAACTGCGGGGGAGATTGACACACAGGCACGTCAAGAGGGTATGCTCTCTATGTTGGAGGATGGTATTTATAAAGCGGTGCAGGGGATTACTACTATTGAGGAGGTGCTCCGCGTTGCCGCAGAATAAACCCCGTTAGAGTTATTTCTATGCCACGTTACACTATTAGAGCAACAAATGAGAAGGGAGAGGAGACGCGCGGCGAGCGCGAGGCACTCGATGCGCTCACGCTCGCACGTACACTGCGCCGTGAGGGGCTGACGCTCGTGCTCGCAACTCCAATTACCGCGAGCGCTCGCCGCGTGGCGGCAGTAACGGGAGTTCTTGGACGTATCAAGTTCCACGACAAAATACTTTTTGCCGACAATTTAGGCGCTATGATCACTGCGGGACTCTCACTCTCTCGCGCACTTGAGGTGATAGAACGTCAGTCGTCGTCAGAAAAATTTCGCGCGCTCGTTCATGGCATCGCAGATGCGGTGCGTGCTGGTTCTAGCTTACGCGACGCGCTTGCGGCACATCCTACAATCTTTTCACCCCTCTTTGTGTCTATGGTGGGGGCAGGCGAGGAGTCGGGGAAGTTGCCCGAGTCGCTCGGTATTATTGCTGAACAGATGGAAAAAAGTTATGA
>CAYITB010000054.1:0-2355 GCA_964366155.1 uncultured Candidatus Saccharibacteria bacterium | reverse complement strand
GAACCCTTTTTTGCTTCCCAGTGGATGATGCAGCCTGCGCGCGGCTTTTTAATTTTTACCCAGCCAGATTTCTCCATATCGCGCAGAGTACCATTGACTGTTGTGTGGGGCTCTCGTATGAGCGCAAACGAGCGCAGGAGTGAAGAGATAAAAAATGCACAAGAAAGAGCGCCGTCTTTTGTGAGGTTCTTTTTCTTCCCATCTACCAGAGCGAAGCAGTCACGGTAGCTCTTAGCTCCGCGACTATTTTTAATAGTCGCACAGTAGGTCTCAAAAAGGAGGGGAGTAATGATGGGCATGTGGTTGTGGCTATTTAAAATTCATATTCTTTATCAATCTCAAGAACCACGAATTTTATCCCTTTCGGCTCTAGTACTTTTGGCGGTATCGCGTGTGTAGAGCCGGGCTGTTTCAAAATGCCCTCATGCATAGGAAAACAAGTTTTCGGCTTGATTTCAAGCGCGTAGTCAATCGCCTCTAATAATCTCATCCACGGCCCCGCCACAGGCAGGGCTAAAACTTCGACTTGTTTTCTTGGGTTGGTGAAAGCGTCGCCAGGGTAAAAAAGTTTGTTTGCAATGAAGTAGCCGGTATTTTGAATTGGCGGAATGGAAGTGTGCATGAGGGCGTGACTTTCACCAAAACCTTCAATCAAAACTCCGTTTGCGTCAGAACTTTGACCATTTTCAACGACGCTGAAAGCAATACCGTCTTTTTCTAAAAATGCGCCCACACTTTTATTTGTGATAACTTTTACTTGCGGATTATTTTTGAAAAGTGTTTTTAATGAATCAATATGGAAATGGTCGGTGTGCTCGTGCGTAATGAGCACGAAGTCAATATTTTTCACTTCGCTTTGTTGTGTTGAGTAAGTTCCAGGGTCGGTCAAAATTCTGACTCCATTTTCTTCAATCAATAAGCAACAATGTCCAAATTTTGTGATTTTCATAGTTAAATTTGGTAGACTGTGCGAGATTCGAACTCGCTACCTCCTCATTGTCCCGAAGAACAAGAAGTGCAACGACTATGTTCTTCGCAATTCCGTGGATAATGAGCAAAATTGTGCAAGCATTTTGGTGGACCCGACCGGGCTCGAACCGGTGACCTCCTCATTGCAAATGAGGCGTTCTAGCCAACTGAACTACGGGCCCACCAAAATGCTCGACAGATACTTTATAACTGCATACTTCTTGTCAAACGGGATCCAGAAAAATATATTTGCCTAGCTCATTATTTTTCGGGACAAATGAGGCGCTCTACCAATTGAGCTAACGGCCCTTCAGCCCGACTGATTATAGCCGAGGTGGGGCAAAAAGAAAACTCCGTCAGCCTTGGGCTGACGGAGTGTTGAGGTGGAACATTCTGTTGATAAACTCCAAGTCGCTCTTATGTCCTCCAAAAAAGGAGGTCACCGTGCCTCCAATGAGTTCCGTGGGACTCAAGAGAGCAAGAGCGCCGAGGAGGTCACTGATACGATGTGAGGCGAACACGTGAAGTGTTGCACGCTTGTGCCTATCGGAGCTCTTCCTCCCGTAGTACCACTCTACATGTCGGTGGTGCTTCCACAGGCGACTTACATGACCGAACGCCGAGAGGTAGTAGAGGAAGTGGGGTAACCCTTGAGTGTAGGCGCGCAAGTCCTCCATCAAGAACTCGTGTTGAGAGGGGAAGGTTCGCTGGACAGTTATCTGGCCCACTTGTGGGTAGCGCACTGTCACCTTGAGGCGGAGCTCTGGTGGGAGCCTAGGATCTTGCGGAATAAACTCCGAGTATCCACACAAGGCATCCTTATGTTTAAAGTAGACTGGTATTTGAGGCATTTGCCACACTACCTCTCGCCCCGTCTCTTGCAGAGAGGACTCGAGTGTCTCAAAGTACTCGTAGGGTCTGCCGTAGTACGGTGTCCATCCGCATCCCTCAACAACGAGAGGACCAATACCGATCCAGCGCAATGGCATGATGTGCTCAATGATCTCCAAGTGCCTCGCGTTGTTTTGGAGACGGAGACGACGCCTCTGGTACTCAACATTCCGGAGATCAATAGGAATGAAAGTCGGGTTCCTTGCGCTTGGTCTCCAGAGCCACGAAGTGCACAGATCTTTTGGCACATACGGAGGAAGAGGAGAAAAGCTCAACTGTGATGTTTTGCCGAATAGGTTTTTACCAGTCATGGTTACTTTTTCTGTAAGCCGGAGCTCTTGCATAGCGGCCTCCTTGGATTTTCAACATTCTAAATCTAGAACAGTGATAGCATAGATGTTGTTGTAGAGCAAGAGATGCGCTATTATTTCCTCACTAAGGGGCCTATAGTATAGCGGTAGAACGGTTCCATGGCATGGAACAGGTCGGGGTTCG
>CAYITB010000053.1:0-2385 GCA_964366155.1 uncultured Candidatus Saccharibacteria bacterium | reverse complement strand
TGGGCGTTTCGCTTCACCCACTCGCTCACGCAGTCGCACAAAAGGGAGGGCTTGGGATTATTTCGAGTGTTGGGCTCAATATTATCGTCTCTGCCCGTGAAGGAAAACATGTGGATATCTACGGAGCGGTACGGAATGAAATTGAACGTGCTCAAGAGAGTGGAGGCTTCATCGGCATCAATATAATGCGCGCACTTAGACGTGACTACGAACAAACAGTACGCGCATCCATTGATGCTAAAGCAAACGCCATCATTTCTGGAGCAGGTGTACCCCTCTCACTCCCCACTATACAAAATCCGGAAGATACAGCACTCATCCCCATCGTCTCATCAGCACGAGCACTCACGCTCATCTGTAAACGCTGGGAACAGCATGGGTATCGTCCTGATGCGGTTGTATTGGAGGGACCACTGGCAGGAGGACACCTTGGCTTCGATTACGACGACCTTATGAAGCCAGAACATCAACTGGAAGTGCTCCTTCCCCAAGTGCTGGATGTTGCACATAAGTATGGAGACTTCCCTGTTATCGTGGCGGGAGGTCTCTACACACACGAAGACATTCTGTCCTCCCTTGCTCAAGGAGCGAGCGGAGTGCAAATGGGAACTCGCTTCCTCGCTACGGAAGAAAGTTCTGCCCCGCTAGAGTACAAACAAGCGGTAATCAATGCGCGCGAGGAGGACATCATGGTCGTCTCCGCTCCGCAGAATCCACCCGGCTCTCCCTGCGGACTCCCCTTCCGCGTACTCAAGGCCTCGCCCATGCTCACTGCACATCGTGTTCCCAAGTGCACGAGAGGCCTCGTACTCCAACCAGATGCGGAAGGCAAACTCACCCAATGCATGGCACGACCAGAGAGTGAGCAGAACAAAGACTTTTTCTGCATCTGCGCTGGCCTTGGGAGCTCTGCTGGACATGACCCTGATGAGCCACCATTGTGGACCGTGGGAACAAACGCCTATCGTGTAGAAAAAATAGTTCCTGTTGCCGACCTTATGAGAGAGCTCGTCGGCACATAACAAAAGCCCTCCGACCCGCCACGGCGAATCGGAGGGCTATTTTTTAGTATTAGAGGCCCAACTTTTCTTTTACCTTTACTACCACGTCCTCAATTTTAATATCGGACTTGATGAAGTAATCAAGTTTTTCGTCCGGGACTGCGTGCGCGACTTCCCCGGTATCACTTAAGTTAGTAAGGATGATGACTGGCGCATTTTTACCCCACTCATCTTTCCGTACTGTTTTTAACATCTCCACACCATCCATCTTTGGCATCAGAATATCGAGAAGGATGAGATCGGGATGCCCCGAGAGTGAGAGGGAGACACCCTCTTCTCCATTCTTTGCTTCAAGGACAGCAAATCCGGCATCAGAGAGTTTTTCTCGGAGAGCGTTCCGCAAGGGGGTATCATCTTCCACAATGAGAATTACTTTTTTATCTTCCATAGAATACGCACAGTATGGACCATGAAAACTTATTTGTCCACGTTAGTCCAAAGTTTTAGATCCCTCCTTCTTCCTCATACCAGAGAGGGGGAAGGTAACATAAAAGCTCGTCCCCTTCCCCTCCTCGGAACTGAACCATATCCTGCCGCCCGAGTGATCAACGATGGATTTAATGATGTAGAGCCCAAGCCCCGTCCCTTCTGTCTCCGATTCCTTAGCATTGTCTGCACGGAAAAGTTTGGAGAATATCTTGTCTTGTTGGTGCTGTGGAATGCCGATACCCGAGTCCGAGATTGAAAAAGCAAGCGTATCCTCAACTAATTTTTTATCATTGAACATACCTCCTCCGCGGTACACCCCGAGAGTAAGAGTGATGTTTCCCCCCACAGGAGTGTACTTAACCGCGTTTGATATAAGGTTTTGGAAGACCATACGTAAGAGCTTCTCGTCAGCAAGAAAAAGTGGAACGTCTGGAGCGTAAGACTCGTTGATGGTAATTTTTTTCTTAATCATCAACGAAGATGTTTCTGTCAGTACGCTCTTAAGCATAGCAAGAATATCGGTCGACATTGGCTCAATAATAAAGGTTCCCAACTCAAGCCGTGAGACATTGAGGAGCGCGTTCACGAGATCCACCATACGCTGGTTACCAGCGTAGACCTCCTTGAGATACTTCTCCTGTTCTGTGGTGAGCGCTCCCGCATCACCCGCGAGCAACATTTCGGTATACCAGTTAATCGCCGAGAGCGGGGTACGGAGCTGATGTGACGCCAGCGATACGAACTCCGACTTCGCCTTATCTATGATTTTGTCTGTCGTTACATCTTTAAACATCACGAGACCCTTGAGATCAGCCGCATGCTCCTTTCCCAACAAGACTGCGGCGGAGAGAGAGATGGGGATTTTTTTACCGTTCTTATTCTCAAGATAGTAATC
>CAYITB010000052.1:0-2678 GCA_964366155.1 uncultured Candidatus Saccharibacteria bacterium | reverse complement strand
CCAGAGCTTGCCTACGGGAGTCAGGCGGTAGGACCCATCCCTGCCAACTCGGCACTTACCTTTGATGTTCAGCTCATTACAATAAAAGGAGCTTTAACAACAGAGGCGGAATAGCTATGAAGAACGCGCTCATCCTTCTTGTTATTATTGTCGTTATTGTTGGGGGATTCTTTCTCTTTAAATCACTCCGAGACGCCGAACCCTCCCCACTTCAGACGGGAAAGACAATAGAACTCGCACTCCTGCCACAAGGTGGATCGGGCGAGAGCGGCACGGCAACATTGACCGACATGGACGGTAAGCTCAAGGTTACACTTACGGTAAATGGAGAGCCCGTTGGCGTCTCACAGCCAGCACACATCCATGCAGGATCGTGTGAGAGCTTGGGGAGTCCTCGCTACACACTCACGGATGCAAGCGGAGGGAGTTCGGAAACAGAGCTTGCCGGCGTCTCGGTTGACCAACTCTTAGGAGAATTGCCGCTTGCCATCAATGTGCATAAATCAACACAAGAAGCGGGTGTGTACGTTGCGTGCGGGAATCTTATTGCTCCCGGTGCTCCCGTAGTGACCACAAGTGTTGATATCGCGACGAGTACTGCAACTACTACAGGGACGGCAACCAGCACCAAGGCAACGACCACAACGGAACTCTAAAAAATACGACATGAACTTGCGTGAGCGGACAGAAGGCTTGCGAAAGATCCGCGACGAGGTGCTCGCGCTCAAAGACTCTCCGCTCTACGAGTACCGCACGACTAATCATTATTTTCCGGTGATTGGAGAGGGGAGCCACAGTGCGGAGCTTATGTTTATTGGGGAGGCGCCGGGGCGCACTGAGGCTTTGACCGGGCGCCCCTTTGTCGGTCCCGCGGGGCGCGTGTTGGAAGAATTGTTAGAGAGCGTGGGGATGACGCGCACGGAGGTCTACATTGCGAACATTCTCAAGGACAGGCCTCCCGAGAATAGGGACCCTCTCCCTGAAGAAATTAAGGTGTACGCGCCTTTCCTTGATCGACAAATTGAAATTATCCAACCAAAGATCATTGCGACACTCGGGCGCTACTCCCTCGGCTACATTATGCGGAAGTTTGACCTTGAGCTCTATCTCCAACCAATCTCATATCTCCACGGTAAATCTTTTCCCGCACAAGCGTCGTATGGAGATATTGTAGTCGTCTGCCTTTACCACCCCGCGGTTGCGGTGTATAACAGTGGGATGAAGGAGACACTAAAAAAAGATTTCCAGATCGTGAAGGAATTGCGCGCGCGCGATGGCTCGTAACCTCACTCTGATGTCGTGGAACGTAAACGGCATCCGTGCCGCGGTAAATAAAGGGTTCAGTAATTTTTTAAGAGAGCAGAAGCCCGATATTCTTGGGTTACAAGAAATTAAAATAAGCAACATTGCACGCGAGAAAATAGAATTTGATTTTGCTGATTACAGTGAGTATTGGAATCCCGCAGAGCGCTCCGGCTACAGTGGTACGGCCGTACTCGCAAAAGTAGAACCGCTGGAAGTTACAACAAAGGGCATACCGGGAGATGTTGAAGGGCGTCTGCAGACGTTGGAATTTGAAAAATTTTACTTTTTAAATTGCTACTTCCCCAACGCAAATCATGAGCTCTCTCGGCTTAGCTTTAAAGAGGAGTTTAATAAAAAATTTCTTGCCTACGTCAAAAAATTAGAAAAAAAGAAGCCGGTCATCGCTTGTGGAGATTTTAATGTGGCGCACCACGAGATTGATCTCGCGCGACCCAAAGAGAATGTGGGTAACCCCGGCTTTACCAATGAGGAGCGTGCGTGGGCAGACAAATTTGTAGAGCACGGGCTTGTTGATATCTTTCGCTATCTCCACCCACAAAAAATCCAGTACTCGTGGTGGAGCTACCGTATGTTGGCGCGCGAGCGCAACATTGGCTGGCGTATTGACTACTTTTTTGTGAGCAAAAAATTTTTACCACACGTAAAGAATGCCTTCATTCTTGATGATGTGCTCGGGTCGGATCATTGCCCCGTAGGAATTACTCTTTCACTATGATTTACTGCGTTATAGGGAATGGGAATCCGAAGGGCTTGGAAAAGTACCTTGAACTCAAGCGGCGTTTTGCGGAAAAATATCCCGAGAGCTCGCGCTTCCACTATGATGCGGAGACAGTGAGTGTAAGTGCGCTTATGGAGCGCGCGCTGGAAGATACGCTCTTTGGCGGTGCCTATCTCATCCTCTGCCAGCGCGTGGGGGAACACCTAGAGGTGGGGGCGGCTTTCCCAAAGCTTATTCCACAACTCCTCTCCTCACCCAATCACTTCCTTATGTATGAGGAAAAACTTGATGCAAAACTTGTTGCGCAGATTGAGAGGGGAGGAGGGAGGGTCTACTCCTTTCCTGCTCTGCAAACCATCTCTCCCTACAGTCCTTTTAATTTTTCTAGCGCTGTTGCCGCGCGAGATAGGCGCCGTGCATGGGTAGAGCTTATGCGCGCGCGACGCTCTGGAATAGCTGACGAAGCACTTCTTAATCCGCTTATTTGGCAAATTAAAGTGATGCTCATTGCGGTGCAAACAAGTGCTGGTGAATCGGGGCTCAAACCAAATGTGTACGGTAGCGCACAACGCGCGGCACGGAACTATAGCTTTGAGGAGCTTGCCGAGCTCTCTTTCCGCGTCTCCTCGCTCCA
>CAYITB010000051.1:0-2710 GCA_964366155.1 uncultured Candidatus Saccharibacteria bacterium | reverse complement strand
GTGTATCCGGCAACCACAATAGCGGGCTTTTCTTTCTTTGCAATTTTTTTGAGCTTCGCATAGTTGAGGAGTTCCGTTTTGGGATCAACCGTGTAGGGGATCTGCTTCCATAACTTCCCTGTTGCCGAGGCGCTATGCCCATGAGTCAAGTGCCCTCCATGCGCAAGTGCTAATCCCATAATCTTTCCTCCGAGAGGTATGAGGGCAAGATACACTGCTATATTTGCCGGTGAGCCCGAGAGGGCTTGCACATTCACTTCCCATTCTTTAGGGTCAAGCTTAAAGAGCGCGAGTGCACGCTCTTGTGTTAGACGTTCAAGCTCGTCAACCACAGAATTGCCGCCATAATAGCGCTTACCGGGATACCCTTCAGCATACTTGTTGGTGAACTCGGAGCCGAGCGCGGTAAGAACATCCTTAGAGACATAGTTCTCCGAGGCAATCAAATTAACAGTGCGTTTTTGCCGCGCCTGTTCAGCCTTTAGTAACCCTAACACCTGCTTATCCCGCATAGTGTCAATCTACTCTCCCCTGCCCCCTAGGACAAGCCCCACTCCTTTTTAAGTTCAGCAATACCATCCTCAAAGAGGACAGATGGTTCCCAGCCAATGAGCTCTTTTGCAAGACCTGCGTCTGCCTTGGTATGTTTTGGTTCCAAGCGTGCCGGTACAAAATTGACGGGCCCGCCAATGAGTTCGGCAAGTTTTTTTATGGAAACACATCTCCCCGCTCCAATGTTGAGCACCTCACCCTTACCTACTTTAGAGCTCTCTGCCGCAAGGAGGTTGGCGCGTACTACATCACGCACGTGCGTAAAGTCGCGTGTTTGTTCACCATCACCAGTTATGGTAAAAGCCTCCCTTCTCTTCCTCTGTGCTAAAAATTTACCAATCACAAGCGCATAAGGGCCATCTGGGTCAAGCCCGGGGCCGTACACATTAAAGTAGCGTAATGAGACCGTGGGGAGCTCGTAGACCTCGCTCCACACACGGCAGAGGAGCTCCCCTACATACTTTTGGAGACCGTAGGGACTCTTGGGCTGTGCCGCCATACTCTCAACGAGGGGGAGTATTTTTTGATCACCGTAGGCAGAGCTTGAGGCTGAATAGACCACGCGCCCCACGTTTGCCTGCCGTGCCGCCTCAAGCACCGAGAGGGTGCCGGTAATGTTGACTGCGTGGGTTTCCATAGGATTTTTTATAGAGAACTGCACCCGTGGGAGCGCCGCGCAGTGGAAGAGGTATTCTACACCCGTACAGAGAGGTATAAGCTCCTCTGTGTTACGAATATCAACTTCATGGAGCACTGCGCCTTGAGGCACCTGCTCACGCGTACTAGCAACAAGGGTGTCTACAACGTGCACCTCATCGCCGCGATCAAGAAGCGCTCGCGTGAGGTTCGCACCAATAAATCCCGCCCCACCAGTAACCAAAGCCTTAGCCATTAGTACCACTTGAGCGCAGAGAGAATATCCGCACCAATTGAGTTAAAACGTTGAGAATGGTTTGCAAGCGTTCACGGAGCGCTACCGCCTCGGATGTTGAAAAAGCCTGAATCGGACTAGTTCCCGTAGCGCCAAGAGAGACAGGTTGTGGTGATGAGAGTGCTGGTTGTCGCCTTGCGGAGAGCCATTGAGCCAGTGCACGAAGTAGGGTTGAGAAATTGGTGGTCGGTTGTGAATAATTGGAGACAGTTACACCACCAGAGCCTCCACTACTCCTCCCTCCTCCACCACTACTTCCTCCTCCACCTCCTCCGCCACTTCTTGGGCCAGAGGTAGTAAAGTTGACAAATTCCGGATCAGAATACTTACTTTCATCATCCACCGCAAAGAGTGTGTAATAGTATGTTGTACTCGGTTGAGCGCCTACATCTCTCCATGTTGTGGTTGTGGCGCTTACCTCGGCCATCTGATACTCCGGATCGGGGATCTGTGTGTAAGCATCAGTGCGGCGATACACGACTATTTTTGCAAGGTACTCATATTCGTCTGGGTTCTGCCACGAGAGAATAATCGAACCTTCGGTTGCCGAAGCACTGGTGATCTTAGGCGGTTTAGAGAGACGAGATCCTGTGGTAACGGAAAACTCATTTGATTGCGCGGTATTCCCTGCTATATCATCTGCGGTGACTCGGAAGTAGTACGTTGTTTTGCGAGCAAGACCATCAAGAACAACACGATGATCTGTTGTGGCAGATCCTTCATCGGGAGCATACGTCCCATAAGAGTGAGTGGTGCCGTAGTTCACACCACCAGTCGTTGCCTCATCAGTGTTCCAAGCAACAGCAAATCCTGTCGCTGTCTTGTTAAAGATCAGGATATTTAAGATCGTTGGCGGAGTCGTGTCGCTCGGAAGAGTGAAGGTTGCAGTGGTATTCTGCGCTTTCGTCATTAGTACCGTACAGGTACCCGTCCCTGTACACACACCACTCCACCCGGTGAAGGTAGAGCCAGGAGTTGAAGTTGCAGTTAAGGTCACCGAGGTGCCACTAACGTAGTTCTCGGTACAATCAGCGCCGCAGTCAATTCCTGCTGGAGTAGAGGTAATAGTGCCAACGCCAGCGCCTGTGGTAGAAGCGGTGAGAGTGTAGAGCGTGGGAGGAAGTGGTGAGACATCAAGGAGTGGACCGAAATCTTGTGAATCTAGTACTTGGCCAGTGCTTGGTACTGTGACAGTGAAGTAGTACTCGGGGTTAGTGAGGAGGTCAT
>CAYITB010000050.1:0-2804 GCA_964366155.1 uncultured Candidatus Saccharibacteria bacterium | reverse complement strand
TTCTCTCCGTGCCTCACTGCGCGAGAGGAGTGGCCTTTCTTCTACTCCATTATAAATAATAACGATTCGTTTTTCCGAGAATGGCCAGCGGATAAAATCGTTGGCCGCATCACGCGAGACGCAAATAGTTGCATGTGAGAGAAGTATGGTGAGCCAGTGGAGCGTGGCGATGCTCACGCGCTCATACCATGGGCGCTCCTCGCGTGATGCCCAACCGTGGGCGGTAAAGATGATGCGTGATACATGCAGGATCCTCCCCACAATTGTGCCAAGGAGGCCAATTTTTGAACTATTGAGGTGGAGCACTGTAGGGCGCTCATTTTTAACAAGGGAGAAAAGCTCTGCAAAGAGCTTCCAATCACTCTTGCTCACATCACGGGCACTAAAGTGTAGTGGCACAATGCGTACCCCTTGCTCTATAAGCCGTTTACCTAATTCCTCCCCCTCGCCCATAGCAACAGTCACGCTGTAGCGCTCTGGATCTATGGTGGTTGCAAGGTCAAAAACATAGCGCTGGGCGCCTCCCCAATTGCCTTTAGTAATGACAATAAGTACCTTCTCCGGTGCTTGCCTATCTGTCTGCATGTGCCGTACTATAGCACAGAAATATAGATTTTTATTTAATCTTCAAAACCACCGGTTACCCAATCAAATTGACTTCCTGCGGCGCATTCAAATCCCGGGTTTGATGGATAAGAATCATCGAGTGTTTCAAAGTTCTTGATGGCTAGGATATAGAATGATTTTGCTGGACATAAGGCATTTCCGGTACTCCGTTCGTATTTATATACATAATCATCTATTCCACATCCAGTACTTAGTGGGTCTCCCGGTGTTTGACTAAAGATATTTTTATTTACTAGCTCCTGAATGAAATTAGTATCCGGAGGAATTTCAGATCCATCGTAGCCAGCATCAAATCCTCCGCAATCATCAGCATTTTCTTCAGGATACATCCCATACGTACTCTTATAGAGCTCCAGTGCAGTCCTAATGTTATGCATATCGGCGAGGCGCCGCGCGTCGCGCGCCTTGGCGCGCGCGTTGCCCAATGACGCAAGCACGATGGAAGAGAGGAGTGAGATAATCCCAATCACCACAATAAGCTCTACGAGGGTAAATCCACGTGCCTTCATACTACAGTGGTGGTGTCTGCATAAAAATAATGTACGCAAGAATATTCATAAGCACTCCAGTGACGAAGAGGATACCATTTGCGGCTTTGGGACTTAATGTTCCCCCCGAGAGTTTAATAACAAAACGCACCATACACAAATGGTAGCATATTTCAAAAATCTATTGTATGATGTGCCCGCCATGACACACCGCGCACGCACCCAGTCTCTGGTACTTTTTGTGGGTGATCTTGCCGCTCTCGTGGTGGCGCTGTGGGTTGCTATTGCCATACGCGCCTTCTCTATACCCTCCCTCTCGCTCCTTGCGACTCACCTAACACCCTTTAGCATCGTATTCGTGCTCTGGTTGGGGATCTTTTTTATCTTTGACCTCTATGGCAATCATACGATGTTTGCCCGCACGCGTATGCCGAGCACTATACTCCGTGCGCATACCATTAACAGCGTATTGGCAATCGCTTTCTTTTACTTTATTCCCTACTTTGCCATTCAGCCCAAGACAATTCTCTTTATTACACTTGTTACCTCGTTTGGCATTATTATTGTCTGGCGGCGCTACTTGGTGGAGTATTTACCACGAGGCAGGCGCGAGCGCGTGGCGGTGCTTGGTTCCACAGAAGAGACGGCCGCGCTTCGGCGTGAATTTGTGGCAAATTCACGCTACAACTTTATCGTTGTTAGTGCACAAAATCCTTCTGACCTACCGACCGAGCCGGTGAACTACCTAATCCTTGATCTCTCTGACCCGGCTGTTACGCCAATACTCGCGAGCCTCTATCCGCTCCTCTATCGTGGCGTGCGGTTTTTGAACATCGTTGACGTGTATGAGGATGTGTTTGGGAGAGAGCCGCTCTCTCACGTGAACGAAGAGTGGTTCTTAAAAAATATCTCCGGTCACTCAAAGCCGGTGTATGACACGCTTAAGCGGATATTGGATATTAGCATTTCGCTTGTACTCGGTATATGTGTTATTGCACTCTCTTTTCTTATTATTCCACTCATCTTTCTATTTGATGGACTGCCTATTACTATCACCCAAGAGCGAGTGGGCGAGCGGGGAAAGGTGTTTGGTATCCGCAAATTCCGTTCCATGCGTGAGGGACAAGTAACTGGGATTGGGCGCTTTTTACGGCGCACGCGCTTAGATGAATTACCTCAACTGGTGAATGTACTTCGTGGGGAACTCTCGTTGGTGGGACCGCGGCCGGAGATGCCCCAGTACGCAGATATCTATCGTGAACAGATACACTTTTACGATATCCGGCACATCATTGCCCCCGGGCTCTCTGGTTGGGCACAGATTTACCATGAACAGCATCCGCACTTTGCTCCAGAACTAGAGTCAACGGAAGATAAGCTCTCATACGATCTCTACTACATTAAAAATCGTTCCTTCTGGCTTGATATTGTAATTGTGCTCAAGACTATCGGGACCCTCTTGCGTGTGAGCGGTAAGTAATCCACAGTAATCCACGAGTCTTTACTATAGTGTGTGGTACTATTGATAGGTAATGTCATCCCGATTTACTGGTGTGACGGTTGGAGTGTTAACGCTCGCCTTCCTTTTTGTTTTTGCCGTCAATGTTTCCCTCAATACCTCTCTCCAAACAGCACAGGTAGCGACTCCTCCTCCCGCTCAAAGCGCATGGAACTTTGATGAAGGTTCTG
>CAYITB010000049.1:1441-3140 GCA_964366155.1 uncultured Candidatus Saccharibacteria bacterium | reverse complement strand
TGAAACGTGCTAAATCCTTACCCGAGTGCAAGGCCGTGCTCCGACATAAAGTTGGAGAGTGCCGCTAGAGCCTAATGGTAACATCGGGCCCAGATAAATGACTGTCACTAATTTTGTTCACCATAGGTGACTACAAAATTGAGTATCCCGAGCGAAGTCGAGGGACAACCCTTCGATAAAACCTCAGGGTACGCGATTTTGCGACACCTTTGGTGGGCAAAATCGGTACAGAATTCGGCTTATCGATGCACTGTACGATAATCAAAAACCCACCCTTAACGGGTGGGTTTTTGCATTGTAAAAAATTTTACCCTATCCGCTTCTCCTCTACTTCCGTAGAAATCTCAATCTCACAAGTTCCTCCCGCGCAGGCAAGCTCGCGCTTGTTATCGGTCATATCCTCTTGTTCATAGGTCACAATTTTTGCGAAGTCAACGTTCTGCCAGCGCAGAAGGAGCTCATAGTACGCCTTCTCATCAATCTCCTCGTAGGGAGCAAGCTTATACACATGATTTTGTCGCGGGAGGAAGGAGAGCCCGCCGACAATACTCCAGTTCTCATAGACCCAGTTACCTGTCTTGAGCCACTCGTCATCCCCCACCGAAATGGTGACTGAAGGATTATGTTCGGTGTAGTTTACTTTTACCGTTTTCCAATACTCCAAGAGTTCGTGCGCGGACACGTCATCTCGGAAGATGGCGTGTGCGGGAGCCTTCACAGGGAAATCCAGCACGTAGGTAGTTGCATTTTCAGCATTCTGCCCCACTTCTGGGTGATAGGGTACCCCCTGGTCGCGCAACATCTGGAAAAGCGCATCGGTGGAAGCGATGCGTACGCGGCGGATATAGAAGGGCGAATGACGAGGGTGCATACCAGAGGAACTATCTACCATCTGCGAGAGTGTCCCCGAGGGCTTGACGCAGGTAATACAGGTGGAAGGTTTAACGTTAAAGCGTTTAGCATACTCGCGATTATAGACAACCGCCGCGTCACGTAATTTTTTGAGAGTTTCCGCCTTACGCACGACAGGAGAGTCCCACTGACCAGTGACGGAGATGCCGAGCAAGCGTTCCGCGTCACAGTGCTCCTTCCACTCTTTGGAAAGATAGGGGAAGTTAGTGAGTGTTGATTGGTAGGTACCGAGGATAGTGGCGACCTTCATCTTGCGCATCAGGGACGCGGAAGTATCTTCCGTACGAGCGACGATTTCCGACAGATTGCAGAACTGCTTAGGCTGGAGGACGATCTCTCCGCACGGATTAGTCCCCAGAGTCTCAAGGGCATCTCCTAGAGCCGTGACGCGGCGCTCGGGTAAGGTCTCGCGCAGACCGCCTCGGTTAAAAATTCCCCGCTCCCCCGAGTGACTCTCCATGAGCGAGAGCCACTCGCGCATAAACTCTTCCGTTGAGGGCTGTTGATTGTATACAGCAGAGTTGTTGGCTAAACTACGCTGTGGTTCGGTAATGTAGAACTGTCCCTTCTTCGCATCGCGCATCTCCATATCATCAAGATCGGAGAGCGAGATGAGCGCGGAACGACGCACGCCCCCCGCGACTACAATATCCCCTATCTTACAGATAATATCGTGTGCATCCAAATTGGTGAGACGGCGGCCTTGACGCTTGAGGATGATGGCGCGAGTAAAATTTAAAAGATCACGCAATGGGTCAGGACCCGATGACTTGCCGCCCATAGTCTT
>CAYITB010000049.1:0-1341 GCA_964366155.1 uncultured Candidatus Saccharibacteria bacterium | reverse complement strand
GTGCGTGCCGCCTTGCCCGCAAATTGGAGCAGGCGCATGGAGGGCATGGCCTCGTGCTTAAGGATTGCCTCACGAACTTCCGCGTACTCCTTCTCCGAGAGCTTTTTACCCAGATTCTCGCGCATGAAGTTTATGTAGCGGTCCACCGTCTCAATCCAGGTCTCACGGCGCCCCTCATCATCTATCCAGCGCGAGTAGGTGCGGTAGTAAATAAACTCGCCGAGAGGATTTTTGAAGTACTTTCGGCTTTCTTCTACAAGGGTGCGCACTTCCTCGGGCACCTCGCCACGTTCACGGCGCACTTCAGCCCGCCGTTCGCGATAGAGGATGTAGGCCTTAGCGGTAGCCACGTAGTCATGGAGCATCAATTGCTTCTCTACGTGGTCCTGCGTCTCCTCAACGCTGGGAACATAGTCCTTCTCGGCCTTGTGGAGAGAGAGGAGCTCTGTTACCACCGCTCCCGCGACACGCTCGGGAGCACCCTCAACAAACTCCCCTGCCACGCGCATTGCCTTGCCTATGGCGGCAATAATGCGCTCTCTGTCAAAATCAACAATCGTGCCATTGCGCTTGCGAATTTGTGTAAATTCCAATTTTATGGGCTTTGCGGCACTTTTTTTGCTGATTTTTACCATAAAAAATTAAAAATGAGTACTATCGTGTACTTATTGTATATGATACACCCATTCTACCAAACCTCTCCAAGTTGTGTATAAAAAAAGAGAACGACGGCTAAACCTATGGAGAAGGGATACCAAGGTCACGGCAAATTTGTTTTACCAAAAAATCGTTAACTTCTTGATGCCGAGGCACCGCAATGGCTCGCTGTTCCCCAAAGGGATTGATATACAGTGAATGCCTAGCACCCTCACGCAACAACACGCAACCACTCTCTTTCAAGTGCCGCAGGAGAAGCAATCGCTTCATAGCTTCATGAATAAGAATATCGTTAGGTTCTGATCGAGAATGATTCTTTCTTTAGGATGTGAGTTTTCCGAGATAATTCCCGATTTGCACGCAACACCATTTTAAGGGCGTCGGCAAGGTTCTCACGTGCTTCCAGCATTGTTCTGCCTTGCGTATTCACACCAGGTACTTCTTCAATCCATGCAGTAATCCATGCACCTGTTTTTTTATACACTGCCGTGTATTCCCGTTCTTTCTTCATGCCCCTATGGTACTACAGTATCTCTTTTGCCACAATTTATCCTTTATCTCCCCGAAAGAAGATTGATGAGCGCTTGGAGTACACTCACCACTGCCGCCATCTGACTTGGTGTGGCAATGCTCGTATTGAGAGGAGCAAGGGCAGAAAGAACAGAGAGCGTAAGTGCGGGACTC
>CAYITB010000048.1:0-3186 GCA_964366155.1 uncultured Candidatus Saccharibacteria bacterium | reverse complement strand
TCAGACGTGTGCTCTTCCGATCTCGAGCCTCCTTCTCTTTTTCTCCCTGTAGTTCAATGGATAGAACGGGGGACTTCTAAGCCCTTGATGTAGGTTCGATTCCTACCAGGGAGGCAGCAAAAGTTTAATTTCATTGCGTCGTGAATATCCGAAGTGTATTATTGGTAGATGCACAAGAAATATATAGTCGTAAGTATAATCTTAGTACTATCAGCTGTTATAAGTATCATTCGTCTTAAATTCATCGGGCTTAAAGCAGACTCGTTTTATTTTGTTGATATAGGGTTAGTTATTGTAGGCCTTTCTTACTATTTGATCGGACGACACTCAAAATTACCTAATCGGCCTCTTACAATTTCTTTGTGGACTATGCTGTTCTTAGCCGTGGGGACACAGATACTTTCTTTTCTTCCTGTGACTATTGTTAAATCAGGACCATTAGCTCCAGCGTTAGCATGGGTATTGCTCTTTACTTTTCCCGTGCTCGCCGTGGTATCAATCGTATGGGTAGTAACCTACGTTGTAGGTATGCTGCGGTACTTTTTAAAAAAAAGTACTTAGGAATATATTCAAAGTATTCAAGTTGCACCAAGACGCTATATTACGTACCATTTTGACACTCTATATCTTGGGAGTACAATAGAGATTTATGAAGAAGGAAAATTCCATGACCATTGAAAAACTGGCTCATATTGTCATTGATGGGTTTACTGAAAGTAAAAAGCAGTTTCGGCAGATTGATAACAGGTTTGGGAAAGTTGACACCACACTTACAAAACTTGATATAAAGATTGACCACGAGGTTGGGAATCTTGCTACTGCGGTAAAAACAGGATTTGATCATGTGCAAGAGCAGCTCGCAGAAGTTGATAAACGACTCGACGGTATTGATGGCAAGATTAATCACATAAGCAACAGAATTGATACCGTTGTCACTCATGAACGACGTATTACTCGGATTGAAAAGAAAATGGGTATTCCCACTGTGGATTGAGGTGCACGCTGTAGGACTTGAACCTACGACCTACCCGGTGTAAACGGGTTGCTCTACCAACTGAGCTAAGCGTGCGTCAGAGCAACTATATATCAAAAGAGCTTTTAAACAAATATGTTTCTTTTGTAAACACTATGGATGTACAGATTATTTATGAAGATAGTGAAGTGCTGGTGATCAATAAACCATCGGGATTGATGGTGCACGGAGACGGTAAGAGTGAGGAGCTAACGCTTGCGGATTGGATTGCAGAAAAGTATCCTGCGCTCATTGGAGTGGGGGAGCCACAGCTGGATCAAAAAGGTAATCCAATTTTGCGCCCAGGCATAGTGCATCGTTTAGACAGAGAGACGAGCGGGGTGATGGTAGTGGCAAAAACACAGGAATCATTTTTGCATTTAAAAAAAGCATTCCAAAATCATGAGGTACAAAAAGAGTACCTCGCACTCGTGCACGGCGTGGTGGCAAAAGAGGAAGGGGTTATCAGTGCACCCATTGGGCGCTCGCGAGTGAGTGGGCGCTGGAGTGCGGTGCGCCCTGGCCCTAAGACGCGCGAGGCACTTACGGAGTACCAAGTGATAGAGCGTCTCAATAATTATTCACTCCTCTCTGTGCGCCCTCAAACGGGGCGCACGCACCAAATACGTGTGCACTTAAAGTCAATTGGGCATGCGGTAGTCTGTGACAAGCTCTACGCAGCTAAACTCCTCTGCCCTGTGGTAACCCTGTCACGCCTTGCGCTCCACGCACACTCACTCACTCTCCCACTCCTCGGTGGCACCCAAACCTTTGAGGCACCACTGCCAGAGGATATGCAAGGGGCTCTTGATGCTTTGCGAAAGCTGTGATACTCTGTGTCGGTTATGGCACGAGAGCGAACAGTTGTTTCCCCCGTCTCAATAGAGGAGCGCAAGGGCTGGAATCTCACCCCTGGTAACACCGTAAAGGTGTGGATCAAGGTGCAGGAGAAGAAGAAGGTGCGCCTCCAAGCATTTGAGGGACTCATTATTGTGCGCAAACACGGCACCGAGTCGGGCGCGACCTTTACGGTGCGCAAAACTTCTGACGGTGTGGGTGTGGAAAAAATATTTCCCCTCTATTCTCCAGTGATTGACCGCGTGGAAGTACTTCGCTCTACCCGTGTGCGCAAGGCCAAGCTTTACTACATTCGCAAAAAGACCGCCAAGGAAATGCGTGCCAAGGTACGCCGTATCCTTGTGCAGGGCAGAGCCGCCGCGGCGCTTGCTAAGGCCAGCGTTGCCTCAGAGCCTGAAGCAGAAAAAGAAGTGGAGGCAGAAGTTACCGAAGCATAAAAGACCCGCACAAAGCGGGTCTTTTCATTTCAAGTGATTGGTAGGTACTATAGCGTGGGGTATAATGGAGGGGTGGAGTGGGATAAGGATTTTGCTTATGTTGTAGGACTCATTGCTACCGATGGGAATCTCTCTCCCGATGGTCGCCATCTTAGTCTTACTTCAAAAGATAAGGAGCTTGTTTTATTTGTAAAAAAAGTACTCGCTCCTCGAGCAAAAGTGGGGATTAAAAAAGACCGTCCTCACTCACCTCGCCGGTACTATGTGGTGCAGTGGAGTAGCCGGGAACAGTATCAGTACTTTTGTTCAATCGGTATCACTCCTAAGAAATCTCTCACCATAAAAAATATTGAGGTTCCACAACCTTTTTACCCCCATTTCCTCCGAGGAGTTTTTGATGGAGATGGTTCATTTTATTCTTATTACGATAAACGATGGAAAAATAGCTATCAGTACTACATGGTGTTTGCTTCAGCCAGTAAAGACTTTATTCAATGGATTCAGGCTACCAACCATTTATATTATAAAATTAAAGGTCATATAAGCGTTGGGGGAGCTATGTTCCAACTTCGCTATGGGAAGAACGAATCAGCAGTACTTTTTGAAAAACTATATGATTTTAGATCAATCCTTCACCTCTCTCGTAAACGCTTGAAAATAGAGCGCGCACTTGGCATAATGAGGCGCGGATAGGGAGTTCCTGTAATTAGATACGCGCGGGTGTCGAAACTGGTAGACGAGCATGCTTGAGGGGCATGTGGGAGCAATCCCGTGGAGGTTCAAATCCTCTCCCGCGCACCCTTCGACAGGCTCAGGGCAAGCCGAGAGCTGATTAGTAAGTACTATGTCTATTATTCAATCCAAAAGAAATTTACTCAC
>CAYITB010000047.1:0-3287 GCA_964366155.1 uncultured Candidatus Saccharibacteria bacterium | reverse complement strand
GCTTCGCATATGATTGACACTGACGGCGCTCTCTTACCCTTTTTCTTTTTGCTTTCTCTTTTGTGCTATGACCGGTGGAATAGCGTTGAGCAGGGTCTCCGTCGGTACTGGCTCCTTGGGTTCATTGCGGCTTTATTTGCCGGATTTATGGTAAAGCTCAGCTTCATCATTGTCCTTGGTGTCTTTATTGTTGATTATATACGTACACGGTACCAGCAATTTCATAAAAAAGAAATTCTTTTTCTCTTTTATAGCGTAGCGACGTTCCTCGGAGTTTCCGTCTTTGTTTTATTTCTAACAAAGCTCCTCTACCCAGCCTTCCAATTAAGCGCAATGGTGAACCATGCGCTCCTGTATGTGCACTTTTCAGGAAGAAACTATACTCAAGTTATTGTGCAGGCAATTAAAGCTCTCGAATATCTTTCGCCGCTTCTTATCGTTCCACTTATTCTCATTACTCGAGATGCTGCCCGTCATTCTCGCGTTTTTATTACCTATTTAGTTCTTGGAAGTATTTTTTACTTCGTTCTCTTTGATTTTTCAAGAGGAGCGCTGGACAAGTACCTTATGTACGCAATTATCCCTCTCTCTGCCCTTATCGGTATTATCCTCGCTCCGCATGTACCAACGACGCGCGCTCAATTTAAAAGCCCCATGATCATAGGTGCTCTTTTATCTTTAGCACTCCTTGCGCTTAATTTCTTTAACCACACAGTGCTTCCTCTCTATCCTAAACAAGAGTGGTTTACGCGAGTTCTCCACGGAGAGTGGGCTATGCTCATTCCGTTTACTGGGGGATCTGGACCACTCGGTTTTTACGTGTCGTTCCTGTTTATCGGAGTAGCCTATGTTCTCTCTCTCGTACTTGTTCTTCTTGGCAGGATGCGCTTATTGCCACTTCCTATTGTTGTGGTCGTACTTATGGTTCTTGGAATAAGCTATAACGCGGTTTTTGCTGAAGAGTATCAGTGGGGAATGATTAATGGGAGTGCACCACAAGTACTCAATACCGCTCTTAATTACATTGAAGAAAATCAAGCGGTGACATCAGTTATTACTTACAATGATAGTGGCGCATACGAACTCTCTCATATGAATAAGTATGAGAATCGCTTCTATGCGGTGCCAGAATACGAGTTAGTACACAGAGAGCGCTTTTCTGAATTCAAAGGAAATTTTCTTGTTATTGATATCCCCCGTATTTATACCGGGAGCTATTACGAGGAGTTTTTTGCAACTTGTGATAAGGTGTTTGAGACGAACTCACGTAACATTACTGCAACTATCTATGGCTGTTAGTCTCTCAATCATACTTCCAACCTATAAAGAGAAGGAAAATCTTGAGATTTTAATACCGCACATAGAAAAAGAATTTCAAGGACATTCTCTTGAAATCATTGTTGTGGATGACCACTCCTGTGATGGGACCGATGAGCTGGTGAAAATGCTCAATGAAAGGTACCACAATATTACACTTCTTGAGCGGCCGGGGCTCTTAGGTATTGGGTCGGCCTTACGTGACGGTTACAACAAAGCAGGTGGAGAATATATCTTGTCATCCGATGCCGACCTCTCATTCGCGCCGTCCGATATGCGCGTCTTGTATGAAAAGATCCGCACAGGCTGGGATATGGTCCTTGGATATAAAATCTCCAAAGGGAGAGGGGAGGGTGCGGAAGTACAGAGGACGCTCCACGGGTGGATTGAGGAGTATGTTACGAGCCCACTTTCTAATGGGATTATTCGTTTTATGAGTGGTATCAAACTTAAGAACTACAATACTGATTTTAGAATCATCAGAGCATCTATGTGGAAAAGTATAGAGACAGTAGAAGATCGCCAATTTTTCCTCTTTGAGACCATTTATCGCGCGTCACACGCCGGTGCACGCATTACAGAGTTACCGGTTACATTTTCCCCTCGTACTTTTGGAGAATCAAAAGTGAGTTTTTTTAAACAAGCCCCCAAGTATTTAATGAAGCTTATACGGCTCGTGCTTTTAGATCGGCAACCTTGACGCATGCACGGTATGTTAGTATACTAAAACTTCATGAAAATCAAAATCCTGCATCCTTCGTGTAATCTTGATACAGTCCGCGATGGACGAGGGGGGATCTTTACTTGGCTTCCGGAAGATAACATTGTTGAATTTAATGTACTCTATTTCCAACCGGGGAAAACCCGCGGGCATCACTACCATCCAGAATTTAATGAGTATTTTTTGGTTGTTGAAGGATCGGGAGTTATGGTCACCAGAGATTCCGAGGATGCTCCAGAAGAACTCATCCATATGAGTCGAGGTACCTGTGTGCGTACACCCGTAGGAATATCCCACACGTTTTACGCGGTTACTGCAGTGACTGCTGTCGCAATGCTCTCAAAACGTTGGGATGACTGCGAACAGCCCATTATTCGGGTTGAGTTTCTACAAGGTAAGGGAACGCCGCCCGTGCAATAAACCATGCAGAGTGTTGCTGTAGTGGGGGCGCGGGGCTATGTAGGGAGTGCTCTCTCCGCTGAACTTATTAATACTAGGCGGTACTCTGTGACTGCCGTCACTCGTGAGAATTATGCCGAGATACAGAAAGATATTTTTGATATCCTAATAAACTGCGCGATGCCCTCTGCTCGCTTTTGGGCAAAAAATAATCCCGAGAAGGATTATCTTGAAACAGTGGAAAAAACAGCGCGCCTCCTGTACGATTGGAAGTTTAAAAAATTTGTGCAGATCAGTAGCATTTCTGCGCGGAGTCAACTGGACACAGTCTACGGGCGGCACAAGGCCGCCGCGGAGTTGCTCATTGATTCTGCCGAGCACCTCATTGTCCGTCTTGGACCTATGTATAGTCGCGAGTTACAGAAGGGGGTATTGGTAGATATCCGAGAAGGGAAAAAAGTTTTTGTGAGTGGAGAGAGCCGCTACTGTTTTGCCCCCTTACGTTTTAACGCGGGGTGGATCGCTACTCATCTTGATCGGAAGGGGATTGTTGAAGTCGGCGCACACAACTCAATTTCTCTTCAAGATCTGGCGGCGGAACTTGGTATCAGTGCTTCTTTTGAAGGGGAACTTGATCATCAGGAAGTCGTGTCACCGGAACCCGATTTTCCCGATGCGCACGATGTGCTTGCCTTTCTAGACAAGCGGACGCCGTAACCGTATGATGTCTCTACACCATGGCTACTAACAATATTCTTATTGCCGAGAAAGTAACTGCGTGCCGCGTGTGCGGTAACACAGACCTTACCTCATGTATTAGCATCGGCGAGCAATATCTTTCGTCCGTTTT
>CAYITB010000046.1:0-3364 GCA_964366155.1 uncultured Candidatus Saccharibacteria bacterium | reverse complement strand
GTGTATCCGGCAACCACAATAGCGGGCTTTTCTTTCTTTGCAATTTTTTTGAGCTCCACATAGTTGAGGAGTTCCGTCTTGGGGTCAACGGTGTAAGGGACTTGTTTCCATAACTTCCCCGTTGCCGAGGCGCTGTGGCCATGGGTTAAGTGTCCGCCGTGAGCAAGTTCTAAGCCCATGATTTTACCCCCAATAGGTACGAGCGCGAGGTACACCGCCATATTTGCTGGCGAGCCTGAGAGTGCTTGCACGTTCACCTCCCACTCATTGGGAGAAAGTTTAAAGAGAGAAAGCGCGCGTTTTTGCGCCAGACGCTCAAGCTCGTCAACAACAGTGTTGCCGCCGTAGTAGCGCTTCCCCGGATACCCTTCCGCATACTTGTTGGTAAACTCGGAGCCGAGTGTAGTCAAGACGCCTTTGGAAACGTAATTTTCCGAGGCAATGAGATTAATTTGGCGAGCTTGGCGGGCCCGTTCACGTTTAATTAAGACAGACACTTTTTTGTCTTGCATAGTGTCAATCTACTCTCCCCTGCCCCCTAGGACAAGCCCCACTCTTTTTTGAGCTCGGCAATGCCGTCCTCAAAGCGCACCGTCGGTTCCCAGCCGATGAGCTCTTTTGCAAGGCTCGCGTCTGCTTTGGTATGCTTTGGCTCCAAGCGTGCCGGCACAAAATTGATTGGCCCACCAATGAGCTCCGCAAGTTTTTTTATGGAAACATCTCTCCCCGCTCCAATGTTGAGCACTTCACCCTTACCCACTTTTACATTCCCTGCCGCAAGGAGGTTGGCGCGTACCACATCGCGCATGTGAGTAAAATCGCGTGTCTGCTCACCATCACCAGTTATAGTAAGTGGCTCCCCATTTTTCCTTTGTGCTAAAAATTTACCAATAACAAGCGCATACGGTCCATCGGGGTCAAGCCCAGAGCCATACACATTAAAGTAACGGAGTGAGACAGTGGAGAGTCCATACACCTCGCTCCACACTTTACAAAGGAGCTCTCCCACGTACTTTTGGAGGCCGTAGGGACTCTTGGGTTGTGCCGCCATACTCTCAACGAGCGGTAAAACTTTTTGATCCCCATACGCCGAACTGGATGCAGAGTAGACCACACGCCCCACTTTTGCCTGCCGTGCCGCCTCAAGCACCGAGAGGGTGCCTGTGATGTTGACTGCGTGGGTCTCTATCGGATTTTCTATAGAGAATTGCACGCGAGGGAGCGCCGCACAATGAAAGAGGTACCGTACTCCCGCGCATAGTGGAATAAGAGACTCCGTATCTCGAATATCAACTTCATGCAACACTGCTCCCTTCGGCACTCGTTCACGCGTACTCGCCACCAGTGTGTCTATCACATGCACTTCGTCACCACGATCAAGAAGCGCTCGCGTGAGGTTCGCACCAATAAATCCCGCCCCTCCCGTAACAATGACTTTTGCCATTAGTTAGCTCCCGAGCGTGTAGAGAGCACTTGTATTACTTGAGTCAACACCCTAAAGAATGCTTGTAAGCGCGCACGAACTGTTTCTTGTGCAATACGAGCCGCCTCGGCATTAGTAGTCCCTCCAGACAGAGGAGCTGGAGATGAAACTGTATTTGTAAAACTCCCCGTTGCTCCACCCCCTACCTGTATACCTTGCCGTTGGGCAATAAATGCTTGGAGCCATTGAAGTAAGGCTATTCGTAAGAGAGTGAGAGGGTCTGTGTTTGTACGCGAGTAATAATAGGTTGTGGTGCCTCTCCCTCCTCCACCACTACTTCCTCCGCCACCTCCCCCTCCGCGAGGAGCGCTAACAGGTGGACCAGAAGTAATAAAACTTACAAACTCGGGGTCAGAGTATTTGCTTTCGTCGTCTACACTGAAGAGTGTGTAATAGTATGTCGTACTCGGTTGAGTATCAGCATCTTTCCATGTTGTGGTTGTAGCACTCACCTCGGTCATCTGATACTCCGGATCGGGAATCTGTGTGTAGGTATCGGCGCGACGATATATGACTATCTTCGCAAGATGTTCATAGTCACTAGGGCTCTGCCACGAGAGAATGACCGACCCCTCCGTTGCGGAAACACCGGTGACTTTAGGTGGTCTAGGAAGGCGAGATTCTGTGGTAACTGAAAACTCATCTGATTGTGCAGTATTGCCCGCTACATCAGTGGCAGTCACACGGAAGTAGTACGTTGTTTTGCGAGCAAGACCATCAAGGACAACGCGGTGATCTGTTGCGGCAGATCCTTCATCGGGAACATACGTCCCATAAGAGTGAGTGGTGCCGTAGTTCACACCACCAGTCGTTGCCTCATCAGTGTTCCAGTCAACAGCAAAGCCCGTCGCTGTCTTGCCTAAAATCTGAACATTTAAAATCGTTGGTGGCGTTGTATCCACATCAAGATCAAACCACGCACCCACACTTAGTGCTTGAGTCATAGAGACAGTGCAAGTAGTAGTGGTGCTTGTTGGACATGCACCCATCCAAGTAGCAAATATAGAATCTCCTGCTGGAGTAGCGGTGAGAGTAACAGAGGTGCCGCTGGTGTAGTTCTCGGTGCAAACAGGATTACACGAAATGCCGATAGGGTTTGAAGTAACAGTACCCGCCCCAGAACCTATCGTATCAACCATGAGGGTAAAGAGCGTGGGCGGGAGGGCAGTAACGTCAAGAATAGATCCCTCATCCTTGGAGCTTAGGGTTTGACCGGTGCTCACCACTTCAGCAGTAAAGAAGTACTCTGGATCAAAGTCAGGATCAGGGAAAGGATCGGGTATGTAGAGGACTTGCCAGGGTTGAGACAGACTGGTAACCGTGGTGCTAGCAATGAGATCGTTTGAGATAAGATCGTCTTCATAAATAGTGTAGCGTATTTGTTCGCCTGTGCAGTTGGTGCTCGCAAGATTCATCGTCACCGTATCCCCTTCCACTGCTGTTGGTTGACTCCATATGGCAGAAGAGAGGGTGCAGGGTGGGGGGAGGAGGGTAAAGGTTGCGGTAACGGAGCGGGCTTGCGTCATAGAGACCGTACAGAGTGCACTGGTGCCAATGCAGGCACCAGACCAGCTTTCAAAGGTTGAGCTAGCACCAGGAGTAGTGGTGAGAGTGACGACCGTTCCCTCTGCATAGTCCTCCGTACAATCTGCGCCACAATCGATGCCGGGGGGAGAGGAAAAAACCGTCCCTACACCCGTACCAGAGATAGCAACTGTGAGGGTGCGAGCAGGTGAAGGGGCGCCAACAAATTCAATCGCCCCTCTATCCCATTTACCGTCAGCACCACGAGTATTACCAAACATGTCTTTATTGTTCATCCAAGACTGTATTGTGCTCGTCGCTATGTTATTAGGGTTACTAAGTCTAAAATCTAGACCA
>CAYITB010000045.1:0-3604 GCA_964366155.1 uncultured Candidatus Saccharibacteria bacterium | reverse complement strand
TTGATTATTGTGCCGAGGCGATCAACGATTATTTACACACAGAGGCGGTGGAGAAAAAGCGTCGCGCCGATGGTCGCGCACTTAACGAGGTGCGCCCCCTCTTTGCGCAAGCAGGAGGACTCTCTAGTATTGTGCACGGCTCCGGTACCTTTTACCGCGGAGGCACGCACATACTCTCTATACTCACCCTTGCAAGCCCTAAAGATTCTCAACTCATCGAGGGTATGGAGGTGCGTACCAAAAAGTACTTCATGCACCACTACAACTTCCCTCCCTTCTCCTCCGGCGAGACGGGACGCATGGGCGGCACCAATCGCCGTGCCATCGGCCACGGAGCATTGGCAGAGAAGGCGCTGCGCGCAGTCATCCCGGGACGTGACAAGTTCCCCTACACCATTCGCATCGTATCAGAGTCTATGGCATCCAACGGATCAACCTCTATGGGGAGCGTCTGCGGATCAACACTCGCGCTTATGGATGGGGGAGTGCCCATCAAAAATCCCGTGGCAGGTATTGCGATGGGGGTGATGTTTGGCTCCACTTCCTACGTCGTGCTCACCGATATCCAAGGCCCCGAGGATGAGCACGGAGACATGGACTTTAAAGTTGCTGGCACCAAAGATGGTGTTACTGCAATCCAATTAGACATTAAAGTGGGCGGCATACCCGTACCCGTGCTGGTGGAGGCACTAGAGGGAGCGCGTGTGGCACGTCTGCATATTTTAGAGACCATACTTGCCGCTATAGCGGCACCACGGGCAGAACTCAACCCTTCTGCGCCACGCATCATACAGATTAAAATACCGGTAGAAAAAATTGGCGCCGTTATTGGCTCGGGTGGCAAAACTATTAATGGCATTATTGAGGAGACAGGCGCCGATATTGAGATTGAGGAGGATGGGAATGTGTACATCACTGGTATGGCAGATGCCGCACAAAAAGCAAAAATAATTGTGGAGAGCATCACCCACGAGTACCGCGTTGGTGAGCGCTTTGAGGGAGAGGTCATTAAAGTGCTTGATTTTGGCATTGTGGTAAGTTTTGGGTACAAACAGGAGGGTTTGGTACATATTTCTGAAATTGCACCCTTCCGCATTGATACCGTGAGCGGCCATTTTGAGATAGGGGAGAGGGTGCCCGTCGCCATACGTGAGATTGACCCCGAGCGTGGTAAGATTTCTCTCTCTATTAAAGGGGCTGATCCCGAGTACGCAACAAAGAAAGGATTCACAGCAAGTACTACTATGCCGTATAATGGCACTAACACACACCATGGAAGAGAACAAGGAAACAACGGTGGCCCCCGTCACAGCGGACGCCCCTATAGACCCCGCCTCCGCTAAAGCTTCGGCGGGCGAGCCCGCCCCTAGCAACACTCAGACACTTGAAGAAAAACTTCAAGCGGCAAAGCTTGCTATGGAGGGACCGCAATACACTGCCAAACGGGAAGCACGTGAACGTGACGCTGTGGTAAAAGCAAAGCACGAACAGATAGACGCGCGCCTCGCTGAAATCGCACAGGGGAAAGAAAAACTGGAAACAGAGTGGATTGAATTAGACGAGAAGCGCGCCGTGATTAAACAAGCGCTCGCGCCACTGCTTGAGGAAGAAAAGAAATCCGAGGATGCCGAGGCCGCCCTTGAAGAGCAAGAGCGCGCATCGGTTGTCACTCCCGAACGTCAGCAAATAGAACAACGACGTTACGAGACCGAGCTCACCCGCCGAAAGATAGAGGAGGGGAAGTGGGGTCTTGAAAATGAGATCACCCAACTGGAAAAACAAATTGAAGCAAACACCACACAGTACCGCACACTCCTTGATGAGGAGGAAAATCTCCACGCAGAACTCTCCGTTCTCGCTGAAAATCAACCAGCATCATGAGCGATACCGACGATCGCCGTAAGGCTGCGCAAGAGGCTCTCGCAGGCCCCGAACGACACAAGCGTATGCTTGATCGTGAAACACAGCTTACTGAACGGCGGAAACAAGCCGCGGCAGCTATGGAAGGGTCGCAACAACGCTTGCGACGTATCACCCGAGAGAAAGGAGAGCACGAAAAGGAGGCGAGCGAACAAGAGCGAGTGCATGCGCAAAAACGCGCCGAGGAAATGACGCGGCTCCGGAAAGCCGAGACCGAGCGCCTTAAACGTGCTGAAGAGGAGACAAAGCAGAAAGAAGATGAAATGAAGCTGGAGGAAATCCGCAGATCGGAAGAGACCATCGCAGAAATAAAAAAGAAGCCGACCACAACCTCCGCGCTCCGCACCTTTAAGGGAGATATGGCGCACGCGATTGAAAAAGGTGCATCGCAAGCAAGCATTGCTCTGGCGGAGGAAGAGCGCCGACGAGCAATGGGGGCCAGTATTCCCGACAAAACCCCATCATCGGCACCACGCATCATTATGGGAACTGCGACAGTACTCCTCATTGTTGCGGGAATCGGCGTGCTGGGTTACACCTTTATCGTCCCGTACTTCACAGGACCCGCGGAGATCATCTCGGTTGCGCCAGTACGCTCCCTCATCATTGCGGAGGAAACGCGCTCGGTAGATATGAGTGGTATGAAGAGCGCCCAAGTGCTCGCCACACTCTCAACCGTCATAGGAGAGAACAGTAGTAGTACCGAGATGCTCCATATCTACTTCACGACAAAGGAGACGGGGACGAGCACCCCCCTCCGCGTTACTGCTCCCACGTGGCAAAGAGCGGTACTCCCGCGCATGCCAGTGGTGCTTATGCGGACCTTGGAACCCGAATTTATGTACGGGGTATTGCGCGGGACAAATCCTTCCGGATTCATTATTCTCTCCGTTGATTCTCCCAGTACCGCGCTCTCTGGCATGCTCGCGTGGGAAAAAACAATTGCATCTGACCTCCTTCCCGTAATCACGGGGAGTGACAACGCAACCCTAACCGGATTTACCTTCCAAGACAGAGTGCTCCGTAATTTGGATACCCGCATCCTCTTGGGCGAAAATGGAGATCCCCTCCTCCTCTACAGTGTTCTCTCGGGGAAAAAGTACATCATCATTACCCGCGACCCAAGCACCTTTGATGAATTAATCACGCGGCTCGCCACACCATAGACAAGAGCACACGAGCTGTTAGTATAGGGGTATATGGATACAGAACACTTTAAACGAAAATTGGTGGAGGAAAAAGGTCATCTTGAAGCTGATCTCAATTACATTGGCGAAAAAGAAAAGAGTGGATCTTACCACGCGCGACCAGCGGAAACCGATGAGACCGGATTCCGCGATGAGGTTGCCGATCGTTTGGAAGAGTTGGGCGGACGCGTTGAAGCAGAAGGCTCGTTGGAGGCTCGCCTCATCTCCGTTACCCATGCATTAGAGCGAATGGAAGCAGGGACCTACGGCGTTTGCGAAGTGTGCAAAAAAGAAATTGAAAAGGAACGCCTTGAGGCAAACCCTGCCGCGCGTACCTGCATAGAACACATCGCATCCGAGAGCACTCTGTCGTAAATAATTTGATACAATAGCCTGATGCTTGCACGCGTACGCGGGGCACAGGTGAGTGGACTTTCTGCCGACCTCGTTGATATTGAGGTAGATATTTCGCAGGGGTTACACTCCTTCTCCATCGT
>CAYITB010000044.1:0-3727 GCA_964366155.1 uncultured Candidatus Saccharibacteria bacterium | reverse complement strand
AAGCCTGCCGGATCGGCACGCATGCAGGAGATCGCAAAGGCAATAGAGGAGGGGGGGCGCGCCTACCTCAACCGTCAATACAAGGTTATTGCACCCATTGCCATCGTACTCGCCGCTCTCCTCTGGTTTACCTTAGGTGGCGTGGCCGCTATCGGTTTTCTCGTTGGCGCGCTTGCTTCGGCACTTGCTGGCTACATTGGTATGAACGTTTCGGTCCGCGCCAACGTGCGCACCGCTGAAGCGGCAAAAGAGGGGCTTGCTCCCGCCCTCTCGCTCGCCTTTCGCGGTGGAACAGTCACGGGCCTCCTCGTGGTGGGGCTTGCCCTCCTCTCGGTTTCTGGTTTCTATGCACTTACGGGAGATATTGACTCACTCATCGCACTCGGTTTTGGCGCAAGCTTAATTTCTGTCTTTGCCCGCCTGGGAGGAGGCATTTTTACGAAAGCGGCCGACGTGGGCGCCGACCTCGTGGGTAAAATTGAGGCAGGTATCCCCGAGGACGACCCTCGCAACCCTGCCGTGATCGCTGATAATGTGGGAGATAACGTAGGCGACTGCGCAGGGATGGCGGCAGACCTCTTTGAGACCTACGCGGTTACCTCTGTTGCCGCGATACTTTTGGGTTCACTCCTCTTCCCCACCTTCCCAAATGCGGTCCTCTATCCTCTTGTCCTCGGAGGCATTGCTATCATTGCTTCCATTATTGGCACTTGGTTTACACGCCTGCCTGTCGGCAGACAGGATTCGGCATCCCCAAATATTATGTGGGCGCTCTATAAGGCGCTCATTGCCGCAGGAGTGATTGCCGCAGTGCTCTTTTACCCTGCCACTACTCACCTCATGACAGGCAATGGTTCTGTTGAGGTAATGGACCTCTACGGCACCGCACTCGTGGGACTCGCTGTAACCGCGCTCCTTGTGGTAATCACCGAGTACTATACCAGTACCAAGTATGCTCCCGTGCGCTCCATCGCGCAGGCAAGTGTCTCTGGTCACGGCACCAACATCATCCAAGGGCTTGCGATATCAATGAAGGCGACCGCACTGCCCCTCCTCACTATCGTCGGCGGTATTCTCATCGCGCACTCACTCGCAGGACTCTACGGCATTGCCATCGCCGCAATGAGCATGCTCTCGCTTGCCGGTGTCATTATTGCGATTGATGCCTACGGACCCATTACCGACAACGCCGGTGGTATTGCCGAGATGGCAGAGCTCCCCGAGAGTGTGCGCGCCGTTACTGACCCTCTTGATGCGGTGGGTAACACCACCAAGGCGGTTACTAAAGGCTACGCTATTGGCTCTGCGGGGCTTGCGGCGCTCGTACTCTTTACTTCGTATACCGAGGAATTCACCGCGCGTGGCGTTACCCTTGCCTTCTCTCTCGGCGACCCAAAGGTCATTGTGGGTCTCTTTATTGGAGGACTCTTGCCCTACTACTTTGCCGCCCTCTCAATGGAGGCGGTGGGTAAAACTGCGGGAAAAGTGGTTGAGGAAGTCCGCCGCCAATTCCGCGAGATCCCTGGGATTATGAACGGTACCGCCAAACCCGACTATGGAAAGAGTGTGGATATCGTCACTCGTGCCGCTATTAAAGAGATGATCATTCCCGCACTCATCCCCGTACTAGCACCTCTCATTGTAGGGCTTATACTCGGACCTGTCGCCTTGGGAGGCCTCCTCGTGGGAAGTATTATCACCGGACTCTTTGTTGCCATCTCTATGACCTCCGGTGGTGGCGCGTGGGATAACGCTAAGAAGTATATTGAGGAAGGGAATTTGGGTGGCAAGGGCTCCGACGCTCACAAGGCGTCTATTACCGGAGATACAGTGGGTGACCCATATAAAGACACCGCGGGCCCCGCCATTAACCCCATGATCAAGATCCTTAATATCATCGCACTGCTCATTGTGGGGCTCCTCGTTTGACAGTAAAAAACCTGCTATACTAGCAATTATTCACTATATATAGAGTATGAAGAAAATCATTACCGTTGCCGCACTCGCAATCACTCTTATCCCCCTCATCGCGCAAGCAGAAGCGACATCAAGTAGCGTACTTGACCGCGTCCGCGCATTAAAACCAGAAGTTAAGTCGGGTTTTGGAGTCATGCGAGATGGAAAGACTCTCAAAGAGATTAAGACAGAGAGAAAAGAAGTTCGCATAGAAATTAAAAAGAAACTCTGGAATGAGCGCGTTGCTCTTGCTCGCGCACGCATTGGTGCTATCCGCGCGCACATTACCCGTTTTGAAAAAGTTGCCGAGCGCCTCCAGCAAGTTGCTGGGATCCGCGAGAGTGAAGGGATGAATGTTACCGACGCTCGCGCAAAGATTGCTAGCGCGACCGCAAGTCTCGCTACGGCAAAAACACAATTGGAGACAGTGATCTCAAATTTCCCCACAGAGAAAAATGCCTCCTCAACACCCGGAAAGATTGTTTCCTCAATCCAACAGTCTCTTACCGCGGTAGTCACCCTTATTAAGAGCGCGCACCAAGATCTCGTTGATGCGTGGCAGATACTCAAGCCAATGAAGACACTAGAGAGCGCACCGAGTACTGCGTCGTCAACATAAATTATTTAAATCTTAAACACATCACTATGGACAACACTATGGAAGGGAACGGGAATGGTAAGGGGGCACTCTTCGGAGTCATTGTGATCATCCTCCTACTGGTTGCAGGTGGGCTGTATCTAGGGTTCAAGAACACCGCGCCACAAGAGCAAGTCATCCCCCAGAACGCCACGCCAACAACAGTAGAAACAAGTTCGTTCGACCAAACAAGCGCCACTATTGAGGCTGACTTAAATAATAGCGACTTCCAAACGATTGACGAAGATGTAGCTGACGTTAGCGCGGCTCTTGCACAGTAGTTCTGTTGGCTACCTCCATTAAAAAACTTGATAAGTCTGTGGTAGAGATTAGTGGCGAGATTGCTACAGAGGATTTTATGAAGCACTGGGGAGACACCCTTAGAGACATCGGTAATGAGGTAACCCTTGAGGGATTCCGCAAAGGACACGCACCAGAAGCGCTTGTTATCCGCCACGTGGGAGAGGAAGCACTACTGCGCGACATGGCAGAACGTGCCATTACTGCTGTATACCCGAGTATCCTCACAGAGCACTCCATTGACGCCATCGGGAGACCTGCGGTTGCGCTCACTAAAATCGCTAAAGATAATCCGCTCGGGTTTATCATACGCACCGCTGTTGCCCCTGTACTACAACTTCCTGACTATCGGACTCTTGCAAAGGAAGCACTCGATAAAGAACCGAGAGACGTAACGGTACATGATGATGAAGTAGAGCGAGTCATTAAAGAATTACGACAAGCTCGAGTAAAAAATGGAGCTGAACCAGAACTTGATGATACTTTTGCAAGCACCCTCGGGCCATTTGCCACTGTGGAAGAACTCCGCGCAAAAGTACGCGAGAATCTTAGCCTTGAAAAGGAGTCGCGCGCGCGCGACAAAGCAAGAATTGCGGTAATTGACGCAATACGAGAAAAAACAGAGATAAGCATCCCCGATATTCTTATTGATTACGAAGTAGAAAAAATTTTAGCGGAGATGAAGGCGAGCGCGGCGCAGATGCACATTCCCCTTGAACACTACCTTGGACATCTCAAAAAAACAGAGGAGGAACTCAAGGTCTCGTGGCGCCCCGATGCAGAAAAGCGCGTCGCCGCCTCCCTCATCCTTGATGCAATAGCAAAAAAAGAGGG
>CAYITB010000043.1:0-3823 GCA_964366155.1 uncultured Candidatus Saccharibacteria bacterium | reverse complement strand
GCCATTGAGTACGCCCGCTAAGGGGAAAGCTTGCTTCCCGCAAGAGAGGGCTTGCCCCCTGGTATGGAGCAAGCTATACTACGGGGAAGTTTACAAGGGTCGGCCATTACCAAGTAGAAACACTTTTTATGAATAAACAGAGTATTGTCGAAGTGGTTCACCAAAAAATCGGTGGAACTAAGGTGTCTGCCGAACAAGCGGTGGATGCAGTTATTGATTCGGTTGTCTCCACACTCTCCAAGGGAGACGAGGTCTCCATTGCCGGACTCGGTATTTTTAGCGTTAAAGCTCGAGCGGCGCGCACTGCGCGCAATCCGCGCACCGGAGAGAGTATCCAGGTGAAAGCGATGAAGGTCCCTAAGTTCCGCCCCGCCAAGGCACTCAAAGAAGCAGTTAAATAAACTTTATACTACTACCAAAAAATCCCTCTACACGAAGAGGGATTTTTTGGGATATGCGCGAGTATACGCTCTATAGAGTGCCATGAGGCGAATGGTGATTGGGCCCACTCTACCCTCTCCAATACGTTTGCCATCAATACGCACGATGGGTGCCACATCTTTGTTGGTTGCCGTTAAAAATACTTCGTCCGCACTCAAGAGCTCACGCATGGTGACTCGGCGCGTAGTAATAGGAATCTGTGCGGCCTTCGCTAGCGCTGTTACTACGCGTTGAGTAATTCCGGGGAGCACCGCGTGATTGGGAGTAATAAGTTTGCCACGGCGTACCATAAAAATGTTACTCGTGGATGCCTCGTACACATCGCCACGCTCGGTGTAGAGGATCTCTAGTGCTTTTTTACGCCGCTTTGTTGGTTGGAGGGAGACCGCAGTTACGTAGTTTGTGGTTTTTGCGTGGGGGAATTGCCGCAGATGCTCGTGGGTTATGAGCGCGCCACCCTTACTAAACACGCTCTGGGGAAGTGTGTAGAGATCCTCGGCAAGAATGTAAAAAATAGGCCGCTCCCAACTCATCCCATCGGATGTTGGGCCACCGGTTAAAACAAGACGGAAGCTCATATCGCCTCCGCTATTTGCTTTCTGTAGTCGGGCAAGAGCGCGCTCCACCCGTGGAAGTGTGGAGGGTACTGTGAGTCCAATGAGCTTGGCCGAGTGCTGAAAGCGCTCAAAGTGCTCTTTAAGATGAAAAGGTACTGTGTTAAAGGTCCGTAAAAAATCAAACACTGCATAGCCACGTAACACTCCCACATCGGAGAGCGAAAGTGCCGCTTTACTAAGCGGCAGTACCCTTCCTTTGAACCAGCAATATTTCTTCATGCAGACTCTATCCTAACATAGCCTCCTATGTATGAAAAAGGCAGGGTCATCGAGACCCTGCCTTTGTACGCTGAAGGGAAGATACATACTCCTTAATCCTGGAAATGCCAGAGAATCTCTCTTTTCCCATAAGTAGGCACGGGGGCTTAGGGTAGTGGAGTTTTTTAACTTTCCTTCGAGGCACATGGTGAGATGAAAAACTAACCCGAGCATTCTTTAGTAATGCAAATGCTTCACGACTTTCGGCATCAGTCCCCACACAGAGCACGCGTCGAGAGTACTCTGGGTGTAAGTATTTGTTAGCACCGTATTGTTTTCGCATCTCTCTCCCTCCTTAAAAGAACCTTTGTAAAGAGCCTAGTATAAAAACTATACGCGAGCAAGGGTGTAAGTCTACAATAATCTCCTCCCCGCACTCCAGTAGCTCTAGGTTCACCAGCAACACTGCTCCCATATGGGGTTTTCTACAATTTTATTACGGCCGTGATTAAATTGTAAAAAGATTTGTAGTTACTGTAAAGCCGGCGGTTTTTGCTTAGAACTAAAAAAGTGCCCCGATTGTCCTCTGTGGCAGATCGGGGCATGCTTTTACTCCATCTCTGTAGTAGCAGGAGGCTTTGTGGTGGGGTCGTACCATACACGAACGATCTTGGGATGACGCGTGAGCTCCGCGGAGATCTCATCCTCCACCTCATCAGAGAGGTGGATGCCCCGTGCGGTCATAAAGTCAGGCGTCTCAACAACCCGCACCACAATGGACCCCTCGTACACACGAGCATCACCCTTTACCCCAACCGTATTCACCCCAATGTAGGCAACTACAAGTTGAGAGATGTGCTCATACACGCTGTGGCGCTCGAGGATGGCACGCGTCTGCGCATCAGCCCAACGGACCAGTTCTAATAGTTCTGGAGTAACTGGCGTCCCCACGATACGGAGTAACAGCCCCGGACCGGGGAAGGGGTGCCGTCTCCACACACTCGCAGATAGCCCGAGTGTTTGTGCCAATGCACGGACCTCGTACTTAAAGAGGCGCTTGAGGGGGTGGATTTGTGTTAATCCCCCCATAGTACCTCCCACGTTATGATGCGACTTGATGAGTGCTCCCCCACTTGCTCCCGACTCAATACGGTCCGGAGCAAGAGTACCTTGGATCACCACCGTCGCGCCCACACGCTCTGCTTCCTTCACCAAGAAAAAAGAATAGAGGCCCTTAAATAAGCGGCGCTTCTCCTCGGCATCAATGGTGTTAGTAAGCATTGATGTAAACTCCTCTCGCGCATCAATAACAGTGTGCGCCACTTCAGCATCTGTGGCGTGTTGACGCACTTCCTTAAGCTCGCCCTCGCGTAGCTGGCCACCGTCGATGGTAACTGCACAGAGGCGATCTTTAAGTACTGGCGAGAGTATCGCCGAGAGTGTACTTGAGTCAACTCCTCCACTAAAACCAATGACGGCACGGCTCCCACTCAAGCGTTCCAAGGTTTCCTCTTGAACCGAGGAGATGATGGATGAGGGCTCCCAATCGGGCACGCATCCTGCCATGGCAAGAAAATTCTGGAGTAGTATCTTGCCGTAAGGAGTGTGCGCCACCTCCGGGTGGAACTGCAATCCCCACACTCTCTCTCGTGCAATGGCGGCAACCACACCCGACGCTTCAGCTATCGCAAGGGTGAGGAAACCATCGGGAACTCTAATGACCGAGTCGCCATGGCTCATCCACACAGGTTGACGCTCTGCGGTGCCCTCAAACAGGGGGTGTGGTGTGCAGATTTTTATATCTGCCTCACCGTAGTCACGGTTCTTCAACAGAGAGCGCACCTTGCCACCCAAATGTTGTGCAATCCACTGCATGCCGTAGCAGATGCCGAGGAGAGCAAGGGGATTTTCCTCCCTCTGGGCAAGAGCCAACACTTCCTCCGGTGCTTGTGGCGCCCCTTCATCGTAGACACTCGCCGGCCCACCAGAGAGAATGATGGCCTTGAGGTGAGGACCTTTAATCCACTTGGAGGCACGTTTAGGATCAAGGACGAGGGAACGGAACCCAAGCTCACGGAGTGTGCGCTCAATTAAGAGCGTGTACTGCGAACCAAGATCAATAATGGCTATACTCGGTAGTGCGATCATGTAAGCCTCCTTCTATTCAGATATTTTTGAGATCAAAGATCTTTTGCTTAGTTCTACAGGGGGCAGACACTAAAGTCAAATCAAGATGAAACAAAGTAAAAACCCCTCTGTATTTCTACAGAGGAGTATGCAGTTTGTGAAGAGAGCGCAAAGACGTGCACCCTTCCCTTTTGCAGTGGTACAGACTGACCATGGCAGTAAGTTCTCCACGTGGTTCACTCATAGTGTGAAGGGTACAGAGCGTTCCCACATGGGAATCAATTATCAGACTCCGCTCTCACTGGTTCCAAGGTGTTGAACTTAATACGGTACTCTCATTGAAAACCGGTAGAAGCTCTGCTAGGATGAAACGGTTATTCATTCGGCGGGTATGGTTTAGTGGTAGAACACGTCCTTGCCAAGGATGAGACGGGAGTTCG
>CAYITB010000042.1:3201-4035 GCA_964366155.1 uncultured Candidatus Saccharibacteria bacterium | reverse complement strand
CCAATGGCAACGCCTCGTTTTTCCGCATCAGCGATACTCTCGCGCAAGCTTTGCATGAGCACATTCTATCATAAGTCGTGCTAGAATAGCGCCATGGAACACTATGATTTTATCGCGATCGGCGACACGGTGACCGACGCCTTTATCCGACTTAAAGAAGCGCATATTTACACACAAGAGAATGTGGAGCAACTCTGCCTCGTCAACGGCACCAAGATCCCCTACGAGGGCGTGACGGTCGTACCCGCGGTGGGCAATAGTGCCAATGCCGCCGTCGCGGCAGCACGCCTTGGCCTCAAGAGCGCTCTCGTCTCGGATGTGGGGAAAGACGCGCAAGGAGATGAGTGTATTGCTTCGCTCAATAAAGACTCTGTGGGGACAACATTTATCCGTCACCACGAGGGCCTCAAGACCAATTACCACTACGTGCTCTGGTTTAAGGATGAGCGCACTATTTTGATTAAGCACGAAGAGTACCCGTATGCGCTCCCTGATATTGGCACGCCCAAGTGGATATACTTTAGTTCCGTGGGCGAGAATTCTCTCCCCTACCACGACGCAATCGCAAATTATGCGGAGAGTCACCCCGATACCAAGCTCGCCTTCCAGCCCGGCACCTTCCAAATTAAACTCGGCAGTGAGCGCCTCAAAAAACTCTACGAGCGCGCAGAAGTATTTTTTTGTAATACTGATGAGGCGAGGATTATTCTGGGAGGAAGTCCGACTTCCAGAGGGAAGTCCGACCTCAAACAGAAAGGCGGGGCACATGGCAAAAGTATAGCGGCCCGTTGGGCAAAAAATTGAGTGATTAACGACGGACCACGCGGCGCCGAC
>CAYITB010000042.1:0-3191 GCA_964366155.1 uncultured Candidatus Saccharibacteria bacterium | reverse complement strand
TAAGTTTTATTAAGAACTTCAAGGCCTAAACCATTTTTTTTTAAATCCGGTTTTGGCTATATTTTTTGTGGGCGCACCCCCCCCCCGCGGGGGGGGGGCGCACTTCCAACAGAATGGCGTGACACTTGCCAAGAGTATCGCGGCGCTTGGTCCAAAAGTTGCAGTGATTACCGACGGACCTCGCGGCGCCTACTGCTACGACTCGCATACAGATAAATCCTTCTTTATGCCCCCCTACCCCGACCCCAAGCCTCCCTACGAGCGCACCGGCGCAGGAGATGCCTTCTCCTCCACCTTCACTGCCGCACTTGCATTAGGGAAGTCGGTGCGGGAGGCACTGTGCTGGGCTCCGATTAATTCCATGAGTGTGGTGCAAAAAATTGGAGCTCAAGAAGGGCTCCTTACTCGCTCTGCCTTAGAGCAACTCCTCACACAGGCTCCGGCAGAGTACACACCACGTTCGGTGTAGCAATGACGAGAAAATACCAACTTACTCTCCTTCTCTCCCTCATCTTTGTGGGTTTTGTTGTCTACACACCACACTGGACATACCCCTATCCCTTCCATGTTGACGAATGGCACCACATCGCCCAAGCGCTCCACATCGGCGCAGGAACCTACTTGTTCTCGCTCCAGAGCGCCGAGCTCGGATTTCAAATTTTCCTCTACCTACTTGGCTCTCTTGTTGATCTCGTCACCGTCTACCGTTTCTTCCCCGCACTGTGGGCCATTGCGTCAGCCAGCGCGCTTGTATGGGTAAGTTACCGTATGTCAGAGAAGAATGCTCCTCTCGCGATCGCGGCAGTCATTGCGTTTGCGTCAATCAAATCGAACGTCAATATTATTGGCCTCTGGTTCTTTACCCCGCTTACCTTTGCAATACCGTTTATCTACCTCTATACCTACTTCATTACAAAAGGAATCGCGGAGGGGAACAGGAGATCTTTCCTTACTGGCGTAGGAATAGCGGCGGGACTCCTCTTCTTCCACGCTATATCTGTGTTTTTTGCACTCCCCTTCCTTGCACTCTATGGCTACCTTCATCGTAAAACTCTCCCCATTGGAAAGAGGGAAATCTTTCTTCTCTGTGCCGTTTTATTTATAGGGTTACTCTTTGCTATGTACATTCTCCAACTCCCCTTCACAAGCGCCTTCCCTCGTCTTATGCGTATGCTGACCTTCCCCTATGGGTGGGGTGTGGTAGAAATGCAAAATAGTTACACCGAGTTTTACAGTACAACAGGCGTCCTCCTTGCCTTTCTCGGCGCCGCATATCTTATCCAACATAAAAAGCGCCGTATATACGCATGGTATCTCCTCTGGCCGGCAACGCTCATAGTAATGATTCTTATCTTCCGCATTACAGGATACTCTTTTCTTTCCCCTTACCAACGTAATCTTTATTATCTCGCGTTATCTCTCCCACCCCTCTCCGCCTTTGGCGTCTATTATGGATACTTCATTCTTCGCAAGGCCCTGCGTGCTTCATGGTTTGAGCAATTTTTGCCCCAGTTCGTAACTGTTTTAATTTGTGTTCTTCTCTATGGACTTTTTGTCAATTACACTACCCTGCCAAAACGCGCAGAGCTCTATCGCGCAATCACAAAAGAAGATTATAATGCACTACAGTTTCTCGCAAACCAGCCCACCGGAGAAGTAATGGCAGAAACGCTCCCTTCTATCGCCATATACCCAATTACGGGCCACGAGCCAGTCGCGGCGCTCGCATTTGATGGGAAGCGCGAAGTGAACGACCGTTTTATGTACGAGGAAAATTGTTCAGAGAAACGCAACGCTTCATTTGAGAACCCCCACGTTCGCTACATCCTTTCTCGAGTTAAGCTGTATTGTGGATGGGTCCAAATATACGCGAAGAAACGTTATGTCTATCAATTACAGCCCTAGGGTCAGCGTCGTCATCCCCTGCCATAACGAAGCGGGGGGGATTATGGGATGTATTACTGATGCTCGTACGACCTGCGAATCATTTAACATTTCTTTAGAGATTATAGTTGTTGATAACGCAAGCAACGACAACACCGCTGAGCTTGCGCGAGTATATGGTGCACACGTGATAGAAGAACCTCACCTTGGTTACGGTAACGCGCTTCGCCGCGGCTTTAGAGAAGCACGGGGTGAGTTCATTGTATTTGGAGATGGTGATGGAAGTTACGATTTTAAAGAGATACCCCGCTTTCTCTCCCTCATACAAGAGGCTGACTTTGTTACCGGAGAACGGCGCTTCATCGCGTCTGACGCGATGCCCTTCCTCCATCGCTACGTGGGGAGACCGCTCTTTGCGTTTATCATTCGCCACCTTTTTGGCGTACCCGTCCATGATTCTCATTCGGGGTTTGGGATGATTAAAAGAGAAGTACTCATACAACTTCCCCTCACTAGTTCTGGTATGGAGTTCGCGTCCGAAATTCTCATTATCGCGCACCGCAATAAAGTGCGGATTGTGAGCACCCCTATCCACTATCGATCCCGCATTGGTACTTCAAAATTACGTACCTTCCGTGATGGCGCGCGTCACTTACACTTTATGGGGAAAGTTCTTGCTTCGCCATGAAGATTGCGATTTTTCACAACTTCCTTGATAACATCGGCGGTGCGGAAAAAACAGATCTCCTGATAGCGCGCGAGCTCGGTGCTGATATTTACACTACCAATATTGATACAGAGAAAATCCGCTCCATGGGATTTTCCACTACTAATATTTTTTCTATAGGGAAAGTTCCCATTAACGCCCCCTGGAGACAAGATGCCACCAGTTGGCGATTTAGTCGCCTCACACTTGGAAAAAAATATGATACCTATATCATTGCCGGCGATTGGGCACTCTCGGGAGCACTACACAACCACCCTAATCTCTGGTATGTATACTCACCGAGCCGCGAAATATGGGATCTCTACGAGTACACTAGAAAAAATCTTGTCCCTTGGTACGGGCAACTTATTTTTGACCTTTGGGTACACTACCACCGTCAACGGAACCTTCGTCTCCTCTCCTCTGTGGATACAATTATCGCGACTTCGCAAACAGTACAGGGACGCATTAAAAAATACCTTGGAAAAGAAAGCCCCGTCTTATATCCACCCATTGATACGAAAATCTACAGACACGGGGAAGACCATGGCTATTGGCTCTCGGTTAATCGCCTCATCACTCACAAGCGCGTAGAGATGCA
>CAYITB010000041.1:0-4258 GCA_964366155.1 uncultured Candidatus Saccharibacteria bacterium | reverse complement strand
CAACAGCGCGTCCGTGTGGGTATGACGCAAATGAAGCGCTATATCCAAGACAAAATGTCCACTGCAGATGCCGATACGATGTACCCCATTCAACTTATCTCACCACGGCCACTGCAGGCGCGCATTAAGGAATTCTTTACTACCAACCAACTCTCGCAGTTTATGCGGCAAGATAACGTACTTGCCGAGATTGAACATCTCCGCACGCTCTCTGCTATGGGTCCCGGTGGCCTCACGCGCGAACGCGCGGGCTTTGAGGTACGTGACGTGCATACCTCTCACTATGGACGTCTTTGTCCTATTCATACACCAGAGGGTCCAAACATCGGCCTCATCTTGCGTCTTACTACATACGCGCGCATCAACGAGTTCGGCATCATTGAGGCGCCCTATCGCCGTGTAGTGAAGGGGAAGATTACCGATGAACTTGTTTACCTAAACGCTATGGACGAGGAGAAGTACAATATTGCACACGCCGCAACCTTCTATGATGATAATGGTTTTCTCCTTGAAAAAGAGATTGAGGTGCGCGCTAAAACAAAGCCGGGAGTTGTTGCCAAAGAGGAAGTTCACTTCATTGACGTTGCTCCTAACCAAGCCTTTTCAATCGCCACCTCTATGATCCCTTTCCTTGAGCACGATGATGCAAACCGCGCGCTTATGGGTTCTAACATGCAAAAACAGGCAGTGCCCTGTGTCCGTCCGGAAGCTCCGTTTGTATCAACAGGTATGGAGGAACTTGCCGCGCGTCATACGGGGCGACTCGTGCTTGCCGAGAGTGACGGTGAGATTACCGAGGCCGATGGCCGCCATATTGTATTGCGTGCAAAAAATGGAGAAAAAAAGGAGTACACACTGCAAACCTTTTCTCGTACCAACGATTTTACGGTGTTCCATCAGCGTCCGTCGGTGACCGCGGGAGATACGGTTAAAAAAGGTGATGTTCTCGCTGACACCTCATCAACTGCCGGGGGACAAATCGCGCTCGGCCAAAATGTGCGTGTCGCCTTTCTTTGTTTTGAAGGGGCAAACTATGAAGACGCTATTGTTATCTCTGAGAGATTAGTCCGTGAGAATCTCTTTACTAACATCCACATTGAAGAGTTTGTGTGTAATGTCCGTGATACAAAATTAGGGCCCGAGATTACCACACGCGATATCCCCAATGTCGGTGAGGCAAAACTCAAGAATCTTGATGAGGAGGGGATCGTGCGCATCGGCGCCGAGGTTGGACCAAATGATATTTTAGTAGGAAAGATTACTGCTAAGGGCGAAACAGAGCTGACGCCGGAAGAACGCCTCTTGCGTTCTATCTTTGGCGAGAAAGTCCGCGATGTGAAGGATACCTCGTTGCGCATGAGCCATGGCAAACGTGGGCGCATTGTTGGCATCAAAATATTCTCTCGCGATAAGGGAGATAAATTAGAGAGCGGCATCATCAAGCAGGTGCATATTGAAGTGGCGCAGATTAGGAACGTGAGTGTTGGCGACAAGCTTGCTGGTCGTCATGGGAACAAGGGAGTTATCGCAAAAATTCTCCCTATGGAAGATATGCCCTACACCGCAGATGGCACACCTATTGATATTGTGCTCACTCCTCTCGGTGTGCCCTCTCGTATGAATTTGGGTCAGATTTTGGAAATGCACTTAGGTCTTGCCGCGCAAACACTCAACTACCAAGCGGTAGTGCCGGTATTCCAAGGAGCAAGTCCCGAGGAGATCAAGAAGGAGCTTGAGCGTGCTGGCTACCCTTCAGACGGAAAGGTGACGCTGTACGACGGACGTACCGGTGAAGCATTTGATCAGCCGATCGCAATTGGGATCATGTACATCTTAAAGCTCCACCATATGGTGGAAGATAAGATTCACATGCGCTCTATCGGTCCCTACTCACTTATCACTCAACAGCCACTCGGTGGTCGCGCGCAGGGCGGTGGCCAGCGTTTTGGAGAGATGGAAGTGTGGGCGCTGGAGGGCTATGGAGCCGCGTACACACTCCGCGAGATGCTTACGGTAAAATCCGATGACATTACCGGTCGCTCGCAAGCTTTTGATTCCATCGTAAAGAATGAGGTCATCAAACCGCCATCACTGCCCGCATCCTTTAACGTATTACTCAACGAGTTGCGCGGTCTCGCACTCGACGTTTCTCTTGAAGATTTGTAATCATAATTTTTATGGCACTACAACATAAAGAACCGCAGAAGCCTTTCAATGCAATTACCCTCAAACTTGCGTCCCCCGACCGTATCCGCGAGTGGTCCCATGGAGAGGTGACCCGCCCCGAGACCATCAATTACCGCACCCAACGGAGTGAGCGCGGAGGCCTTTTTGATGAGCGTATATTCGGACCCGAGAAAGATTACGAATGTTATTGCGGGAAGTACCGTCGTATTCGCTATAAAGATATTATTTGTGAGAAGTGTGGCGTGGAGGTTACCCGCTCTATTGTTCGCCGTGAACGCATGGGGCATATTGAGTTGGCGAGCCCCGTTGCGCACATCTGGTTCCTCCGCGGCGTTCCCTCCCGCATTGGTACTGTACTCAATCTTCCTGTTAATGAGCTTGAGAAGGTTATTTACTTTGCTGGCTACATCATTACTAAAGTCCACGAGGATGAGAAGGCGGAGCTTTTGCGCCGACTTGACGCTGAATTTAAGGCAAAGTCTAAAATGATTACCGACAAGGCCGAAGCCGATAAGCTCCGTGATTCGCTCCTTGATGCAAAACGTGAGGTAGAGTCTTTGAGTAAGTGGCGCGTACTTGACGAAATGAGCTACCACAAATTTTCAATCAAGTACGCGACTGTTTTTGAAGCAGGTATTGGAGCAGAGGCTATCCATAACATTTTCCGCGGGATTGATCTGCCGGCGATGGCGGTAGAACTCCATGGAGAACTTGCCAAGGCAAGCTCTCTTGACCGCGCGCGCATCCAAAAGCGCTATAATCTCATCAAGAGCATGATGATTTCTACCGTGCGTCCCGAGTGGATGTTCCTCACTGTTATTCCCATCATCCCGCCGGCACTCCGTCCCATGGTCGCGCTTGATGGAGGGCGCCACGCAACATCGGATGTGAATGATCTTTATCGTCGCGTCATAAATCGTAACAACCGACTCAAAAAATTAAAGGAACTTAATGCTCCCGATGTCATTCTCCGTAACGAGAAGCGCATTTTACAGGAAGCGGTTGACGATCTTTTAGATAACTCTATTCATGCGCGCTCATCCACAGTTGCCGCGCAACAGCGTCGTGCGCTCAAGTCGCTCTCCGATAGCATTAAAGGTAAGCAGGGGCGCTTCCGCCAAAATTTACTTGGTAAGCGTGTTGATTACTCCGGCCGCTCGGTTATCGTTGTTGGTCCGGAACTCAAACTCCACCAATGTGGTTTGCCAAAACATATGGCGCTTGAACTCTTCCGCCCCTTCGTCATTTCTAAACTTCTTGCGCAAGAGCTTGCCTACAACATCCGAGGCGCTGGCAAATTAATTGAAGAAGAAATTCCTGAAGTATGGGCCATTCTTGAAGAGGTTATCCACGACAAGCGAGTACTCTTAAACCGCGCTCCAACACTCCACCGTCTCGGTATCCAAGCGTTCCAGCCAGTGCTCATTGAAGGAAATGCTATTCAGGTGCACCCGCTTGTTTGCGCCGCCTTTAACGCCGATTTTGACGGTGACCAGATGGCTGTCCACGTGCCGCTCGGAAAGGCGGCACAGCGCGAGGCGCGTGAACTTATCGCGTCTAATAAAAATCTCTTGCGCCCTGGTTCTGGTGACCCTGTGGTAAACCCAACTCTTGATATGGTTCTCGGAGTTTTTTGGATGACCACTATTGCTCCCGGTGAGGTAGGAGAGGGAGGGTTGTATGCTGATTATGAGAGTGCAGCACTCGCGCACAGTTATCAAGCGCTCTCTTTGCGTGCCTCAATTAAAGTAAGGAAGCCAGAGGGAGAAAAATACGCCTTTATTGAAGGAGACTATCTTGAGACATCACTCGGACGCCTCATGTTTAACTCAATCTTTCCCGATGATTTTAATTACCTCAACAAGGAGATTACCCGAAAAGACATTGCCGAAATTGTCTCGCAACTTATTGATCGGTATGGCGTGGAGCGCACCCCGGATATTTTAGACAAGATTAAATATTTTGGATTCCACTACGCTACCATCTCTGGCATTACCTGGGGCATTGATGACGTTAATGTCCCTGTCGCAAAAACAGCTGTGGTTGACGGAGCCAAGCAAGAAGCTCTCCA
>CAYITB010000040.1:0-4342 GCA_964366155.1 uncultured Candidatus Saccharibacteria bacterium | reverse complement strand
GCTCGTATTGAGAGGAGCAAGGGCAGAAAGAACAGAGAGCGTAAGTGCGGGACTCCCTGCATTAACTGACACACTACCAGAGGTCACTTTATTCCAGGCACGCACTTCGTAGGCACCAGTAGTTTGCGTTATCGGCAGAGTGAAGGTAATTGAAGTAGTTGTACGATTGGTCACGGTTGGCCTTATAGAGCCATTAAGCGTTACCCATGATCCGGTAGTAAAGTTACTGCCGTTTATGGTAACCGATGCCCCCGGATTAGCGCTTGCAGAGCTAAGCGACGTAATCCTTGGCGCCGCCGTTGCTGTTGTTGGCAGTGGCGCAGGTGGAGGAGTTGGAGTGGTACTAACCGGCGCAAGGACACTAAACGTGAGCGAGTTACTCATGTTGAGAATCGCCGTACCGCCACTCGTAGGCTGGACAACTTTTATTGAGTGCGAGCCCGCGCTTATGGATGAGGGGAAGACAAAACTTAGAGCGTATGTTCCACCACGAGCCGTAATTGCAGGACGTACACCAGATGATAGAAGTGAGGAGTCAATGAGCACGTAGGCACTGCTGTTGAAGTTAGAGCCGTACACTGTCATAAGTTGTCCTGGTGATCCTGAAGAAGGATTTGTGGTGCTAATAACTGGCGCAGGAGCGGGAATGGGAGCTGGGGTTGTGATAGGAACGGTGTTAATAGGAGTAACAGGTGCAAGAACACTAAACGTGAGCGAGTTGCTCATAGCGAGTACTGCGGTACCGCCAGTCGTGGGTTGGACAACCTTAAGTGAGTGTGGGCCAGCCGCTACAGATGAGGGGAGTGTGAAGCTTAATGAGGTTGCACTGCGGGAGGTGATAGTAGGACGCACACCGGTATTCAAGAGCGACTGGTCAATGAGCACAGAGGCACTACTGTTGAAGTTAGAGCCGAATACCGTCACAGTTTGGTTAGGAGATACGGAAGAAGGATTTACAGAACTAATGGTTGGGGCAGAAGTTGGAGACTGGACTGTGGGAGCAGTAATAGTAATCGTGAGGTAGGTTATTGGGCTACCAGCTAAGCTTCTGAAGATCGCCAGCTGCACAGTTTTCCCTGCCGAGCCAGGTAGCGGTGTAAGTGTGAACGAACTTCCGTTTTGTGTGAGATTAACTTCAACTGGAATCCTCGCAGACCAATCATCCCACAACTGTCCATCCTTCTTTACAGAGAATGTCGTGCCGATGCCCTCTTGTAATGTGACCGTACCCACCGCAACTCCACCACTATTAAATATTCCCAACGGACTAGCAGTGGTGTTAATCTCACAGGTATTAATAGCGATCGCGGTAGACGGTGTTCGCCCGAGGTCCTCCTTACGATATGGATTACCATTTATATCATGTAATCGAAGGGATGTGAGCACTAGAAAAGATCTATCTAAGGGGTAGCTCACTGGCGGATTAAAATAAGCATTAACATTAACAGAGTACTCACCTCCGGCACCTATGGATGAATCGTTGGGAGAAATCCCTACAATAAGAGACCGGACGAGTTCAAAATATCTGCCATCTCGAGAAGAACCAGCGACAATAGTAATATCTCCTGACGATGGTTTCTTGAGGCCACCACTCCCAGCTTTAACTTTGAAAGCAAATGTCCCACGAAGCTGCTGGAATGTTCTGCCAGATTGATTAGGACAGGCCACATTATCTACTACTGTTGCATTAGCTACAAACTGCGAAATCTCTGGGGCTTGGATTGTATTCTGATCACCGATCGTAAAGTACCTATCACTCTCATCACAGGTTGTAGTGCCGGCACGGCAGACTTTGACCTTGTACATAGCATTTGTCGGCACAAATCTACCATCCATTGTGGAACCTATAAGCCAGGTGTACGAGGGTGATAGGGAAGAAGTTGGGGTGTAATTCCTTACAAGTGTAATGTTGGAAATAAGTGATGGATTTGCCGATACCAAATAGATATCTACCGTCCTGCAAGAATCCCCCATGCACGCATTCCTCCACGTTATATTTTGCCTAGTGTCTCTTACCCACGTCTCTCCCCCATTTGGTGAGAAAACAGTGATTGAGGGTGTGGGAGTTGGGGTTGATGCCGCTTGCACAGTGACAGTAAGATAGGTTTTTGGACCCGTCACACTTTCAAAAAATTCTATTTGCCCACTGCTACCAGCCGAACCGGGATTTCCCGAAATGTTGAACCACGTGCCACTAGTTATCATACTGACAGGTGCAAGATTGCGAGCTGACCAATCATCATAAAGTTGACCATTTTTCCTCACATAGAAACGCGAAGCCCAGTTCTCCCGCACAGTTACGGAACTTACTGGAAGTCCAGCGTCATCAAATATTTGTAGTGATGACGCAAAATTTGGTCTCGTAGCACTCGTATCCCACTGGTTGGTTGTAGTGTTCTGGAAGTAGTAGCGGTGACCTGTCGTAAATAACGCCATAAAGAGTCTTACCAATTCAGTCTTCTGTGCTTGCGTATAGGCAGGATTATCTAGAAAAGCAGATGCTTCAGGGAAAGTAAGGACAAAGTCTCCATTAGTATCGGCGGAGTGATATTGAGTAATAGGAGTAGTAGGGACAATAACTCCGTATGCGGTCGGTCTCGTGGTCGTCACCTCCCACTGTCCTGTCGTGCTGTTTCTGTAGTAGTAATGAGGAATCCCCGTGGTTATATTTGCAACAAGGATACGATTAAAAAGTAGGAGTTCATTATCGCCCACCACTCTATTGAGACTTTCTATATATACATTTGCTTCAGGGAAACTAATAACAAAGTCTCTATTAGTATCGGCAGGATGATAATTTGAAGTAATCGCTAGAGCGGGTGATGCAATAAAGAGTGCCACGAGTACAACACTGGCTAAAAGAAGCTTTTTCATGAGAAAATAATGAAATCTAGTAATAATTTTTAAGTATAGCACCCCCCCCTCGCAACTACATACCCACTTATCCACTTATTGTATTTCACTCACGACCGTGAGACAATTACAATATGCGCATCACGAGAGTCCGCCCTAAGCACACAGACGCCAAGAGATCCTATGAAAATGTGGGAGCTATTATTCTCTCTGTTGCAGCGGCTGCCGGAATTATCGCGATAGGGGCAGTCGCCCCAAACGCTCTGCAGTTGCTCCGTTTCCTCCCCTCCAAACGTGCCGCGGAACGCCGTCACTACATTACTAAAACCGTATATCGTCTTATTGAGCAAGGATACTTGGAGCAGAGTAAGACTGCACGCGGAGTGCCTTGCGTCCGTCTCACCAAGAAGGGCACCCAGGAATTGCAGAAATATAAACTCGGGGAGATTGAGATCAAGAAGCCATTTCGATGGGATAACAGATACAGGATTATCATTTTTGACATTAAAGAAGCACGCCGAGCTGTCCGCGATGAATTGCGGAGCTGGCTCCAGCACCTCGGCTTTATTCGGCTACAACAGAGCGTGTGGGTACATCCGTATAAGTGTAAAGAGGTGATATCCCTCTTGAAAGCTCACTTCCACATCGGGAAAGATGTCCTCTATATGGAAGTTGATTACCTTGAGAACGACAAGTGGCTAAAAGAGAGTTTTGGACTTACATAGGGAGATATACACAAGGGCATCCGCAGGAATCATACAGATATTGTATTTCGTTCACGGTCGTGAGAAGAATACAATAATGAGATAATACACCTTCTATTTCTATAGGTATACTTTTTCTGCTACAATTGCCGCGCATGAAGCACGTTAAATATCTCGGACTCGCGCTTATACTCCTCTTTGCCATCATTGGCTTTGTGCTCGTCCTCGGCTACTTTGCGGTTAAGCTTGGCTGGACCGACACCCGTGGCATTGTGGACTCGCTCGATCGCTACAGCGTGGGGGTAGGACGGCAGAACTACCCTTGGATGCAGGGGCAGGAGTGGCAAGTGCTCCAAGAGGCCGTTATCAAGGACGAGGCGGCTATTAAGCGCGCCGCGCTTGCCGCCGGCATCCCCTCGCGCGTTATTGTTGCCTCCCTCGTCCCCGAGCAATTGCGCCTCTACCACGACGAGCGAGAGATTTTTAAAAGCTTTTTCGCTCCACTCAAGCTCCTCGGCAACCAAACGCAGTTTAGTTGGGGCGTGATGGGCATTAAACCCGATACCGCGCGCGCTATTGAGCTCCACCTCAAAGACTCTACATCCCCCTACTACCCCGGCGTAGACTATGAGCACCTCTTGGACGTGAGCTCTACAACACCCACGAGTGAGGAGCGATTTGCCCGCATTGCGAACGATAATGACCACTACTACTCCTACCTCTACGCGGCCCTCTACCTCCGTCAGATTATGGCGCAGTGGCAGCATGAGGGCTACGATCTCTCT
>CAYITB010000039.1:0-4633 GCA_964366155.1 uncultured Candidatus Saccharibacteria bacterium | reverse complement strand
AGGAGAGGTTTATCTTGTCGATAATATCCACGCGCATAGTATTCATCGAGAGGAAGAAAACGTTCCCCTCGTTCAACAACACGTTCCCAAATAGGATCTCCGCCAACGCGTACAAGAAACTTTTTTCTCATAAGAGTGGCAATGCAAGCAGCGGGCACCCCCGCAGCACTGACGTCAAAAGCATAGACGGTGTCAGCCCAAAATGCGTGGCGCAAGAGTGTAACGCTGTAGAGTGCCCAACGTAACAACGCGGGGAGCGTTCGTGTAATGCGCGTCACTGTGTAGGGAAGAGCTACAGTGTCTGGAGGGAGCACACCCCCGTAGGCAATAACCCGTACCTGCCCATCATGGGCAACGATCTCTTCAGCAATGTGTCGCGCATGCACAGCAGGACCACCAACATCAGGGTAAAAAATACCTGTTGCAAGCAAAATCTTTTTTCGTGAGTGAGTACTCATGATAGAAGTGTTTTTAATTGTCCTGCAACCGATTCCCATGTGTACGTAGTTTCCACAAGCGCACGTGCGGCAGTAGTAACACGATCCACGTGCTCCTTATGCGCAGGGTCAAGGATGTAGCGCACGCAAGCCGCGATAGACTCTGGATTGCGGGGCTCCGCAAACCATCCCGTCTCGCCATCGATAAGAAAGTCAGGAATACCACCAACTGGCGTTGCAATAGTTGGTAATCCTACAGCAAACGCTTCCAAAAAAGAATTCCCTAGCCCTTCTGAGAGTGAAGGACGGACAAAAATATCTGCGTTGGCGAGCGCTTGAGGAATATCTTCTGGAAAAATATTTCCACGAAAATGTACCCGCCCAGACAAATTTAAGGACCGAACCAAGTTCTCTAAGTTATCTCGTTCAACTCCGTCCCCCACAACTTCAAGAACCACATGTTTAGGGAGATGTGCGAGTGCGCGAATACTATCATCCACCGCATTCTTTTTTACTAAGCGTGACGTAGTAATTAACTTAACCGAAGTCGAACTTCGTCCGCCAACTGGCGGATTAAATTTTTCTATATCTACCCCATTAGGCACAACGGTAACGAGAGCCTGCGTACCCATCACCTGCGCCCACTGCGCGAGGTACCTTGAGATTGCCTGTACGGCATCTGCGCGTGCAAAAATAGATTTGAAACGCGAGCCCAGCCATCGTGCACGACGAGCAATATGAGAGATATCGTCCCCCTCTTGTAATGTGAGGAGAAAACGGGTAGAGGGGTGCTTCTCCTTATAGCGTAGAGCAGCAAGTCCTCCGTAGCTTGCCATAATACCCCACACGGTATCAGCAATTTTTCCTCCCAGAGCACGCTCTCCCGCTCGTGCACCAAAAAATGCAAGCAATATCTTATCAAACATCGGAGTACCGATCCCAATACGGAATACATCAACCATCCCTATCTGTTCACGGCGTGGGAGTGCGGAGGAGAGGCGTGCTGTTACTAACACAAAAGAGTACTGGTCTCCCAGTCTTTTTGTAATCTCCTCAACTGCCCGCTCCGCCCCCCCAATGGCGGGCACATAGGCCGTAGAGAATATGAGCACAATCTTCCTCCTAAAGTTCATGGAGTTCTACTCTATTCTTTTTTACGCGGCACCTCAAGTATGCGTTGTAGTTCTGCCTCGGGTATCTCGCGGGGCGCTTCTACTTTTTTTTGCAGTACCTCCTCCTTCTGTTCCTCTCTCTTCCCCACAATAGTTTGGAGGAAGGACTTGAGATCCTCTTTGGCACGCGGCGTATCTTTAACGATTCCACCACTATGCTTTGTTGCGAGAGCCTCTAGAGAAATACTCTGACTCCTGTCGTGTATAGCCTCACGGACCAGCTCGGAACGCTTTTGCTTCTGTGCTTCACGACGTTCTTGTGCGCGTTCCTCCTCTTTGTCGTTCTTTTTGATATTACTCAATGTCGTCGCATGCCACTCATTAATGGCACGTTCCACTTCACCACGCGCGTGCGCGTAATGCTCACGTGATGAAATAATGATCTCCTCCTTCAGAGATACCCCCAGAGGTACCAGTGAGGGGAGTGTGACAGCAGAAAAGGGTGGCGAGCCCACACCATCAATCATGAGCGTGAGGTAAATTTGCGCAAAGCCTAAGTTGACCACATCCTCTTGTGTAAACTTTGGCGCAAAAATCTTTTCCAAAATCTCAGCATCCAGTGGCCCCACACGGAAGGCGACGGTGGTACCCACGTTACCAAACACCGCACTGCGCACTGTCTCGGGCATTTGCTCAATGTACTGATGCGCGATGGTGAGCGCCAATTTGTATTTGCGCGCTTCGGAAAGAATGTCGGCAAACGAATCATTGACGAAAGATTGGAACTCATCTACATAAAAGTAGTAGGGTGGGAGAGACTCACGCACAGACTCCTCTGCACCGGCACGACTCATGGCCGCAAGGTAGATCTTGGTAATAAGCATACCACCCAAGAGTGCGGCATTTTGCTCCCCCACACGCCCCTTAGAGAGATTCATGATGAGGATTTTTTTATTATCCATCACCTCGCGGATATTAAAACTGGAGACCGGCTGACCAATAATATTCCGAATCAACGGGTTAGAAGTAAATTGCCCAATTTTGTTTTTAATCGCATCGCCCGCCTCCTGCATGTAGCGCTCGTTGTACTTAGCAAACTCATCCACCCAAAACGACTTCACCGATGGGTCAGAAATATTATTGACCACTTCCGTACGATACGTTTTATCCGAGAGCATGCGATTCACCCCCAAGAGTGTGGAATGAGGGTACTCAAGGAGAGCGAGGATGGTGTTGTTTAAAATGTACTCCATGCGCGCGCTCCACACGTCTGGCCAGATTTTTTTGAACGAAGCCATGAGACCATTTGCCACGAGGTGACGCTGATCTTTGCCCACATCCTCCATCACATTAAAGGAGATGGGGTTATCTAAATCGTAGGGGGCAAAGTAGATGACATCCTTGATGCGCTCCGCGGGAACATAGTCCAAGAGTTTTTCCGCGGTGCCACCGTGCGGATCAATAAAGCCAACTCCCTCGCCATTAATGATGTCTTGGATGGCCATGTTCTCAAGGAGAGTAGACTTACCCATACCCGTCTTCCCTATCACGTACACATGGCGTAAACGGTCGAGATTTTTAATTCCAAACTGCGTCTTGGCACCACGAAAATCGGTCTCGGCTAAATAGACCATTCCCCCTTTGGGTATAAAGTCACTCATGTACCTAAATTATACCACAAAAGAAATCGCCCCGATGTTCGCCAGCTGGCGAATCGGGGCGGAAATAAAGGTCAAAGAGCTAAGGATCAAGGGCGCTGGCACTAAGTGCCTAAGAACTCGCGAGGAGCAACGCGGGGCCGAAGGCATTCCAGTAGGAGTCGAGCCAGCCGTGAACCCAGCGCCACCCGCAGCCACCCCAATAGAGGCAGCGCACAGACAGGAAACCACCCGAGTCGCGGTAGACCGTGCCCCAGAAGAACAGATAGCGAGTGTTGCCATTCTCATCTTTCTTCCATTCCTCAGGGATAAGTTCAGTGTGCTCCAGCAAGTAATCCAGCACACACGCATTGACAGCAGGCTTGCCTGTGAGCTCCTTGCGGAGCTTGTTTCCTTCAATGTTTCCCTTCTTCTGTTTTCTGGAGAGATAGAATTCTATCTTCTTTCCATCCAGATACAGACCGTCTGGCATCTTTTCAAGCTTAACTACAGAGCCACGCTGATGTTCTTCAAGGCTCCAGCCGTTGGGGAGTACAGGATCGGCAGAGCAATCAACTGCATGCTCAACTGGCACAATAGTGTGAGTGCCGCGCATAACTGCGCGGATGTTGGTGAGCAGTGGTTTGTTTCGTTTGAGAGAGTCAAAATCCTTCGGCTCCCAGCCCATTTCGCACCCCGCAACTACTACTTCGTGCATCAACCCAACGCTGAATTCGGATGCATTAGCCATAGCTACACATCCTCCTTTTTTCTGTGATACGTTCGCCGTGACGAACTCATCACGTTGGTATGTCTCCCGAGTATCGGGATTGTTAAAGTATCTTTTACTATCATAGCAAATTTATAGGATTAGTCAACTCTACTTCCATGGAGTGCCGTATACAATGAGAAATTTTTTGGGTATTACCATGACTCAAGAGTCCGAGATATGATTGCAATGATTCTTCTTTTGAAGTCTGAGCGAGTCGCGTGAACATTCTCCTTTTTGTAACAGAACGTAGTACACGATGGTCGGGGAAGTGCACCCACCCAAGGAAGTCCACCCCGGAGGTGAACGTCTTTACACTAACTTTATCTTCATGAATAGAGAGTGCAAGAGTTGAGCTCAAAAAATCTCTGATAGGATCAATGAGTGCGGTGAGCTCCTCCCTATCAAAAGAAAGGATTGCAAAGTCATCGGCATAGCGGAGATAGTGATGCGTCTTTTTTGTATGCTTCATCCATTGGTCAAAAGGATCTAGATACACATTCGCAAAAAGTTGGGAGGTGAGATTCCCAAGAGGCAACCCGCGCTTCGGTGCTGTGTGGAAGCTCTCAATAACATTGCTACACAAACCCAGAATGCGTTCATCGGCTATGCGTTTAGAGAGGAGGGTGTTCAGTCGCTCGTGGTGGATGCTCGCAAAAAACTTTTTAATATCACACT
>CAYITB010000038.1:0-4869 GCA_964366155.1 uncultured Candidatus Saccharibacteria bacterium | reverse complement strand
AGTGCATCACGATTGGTCATGAGGAGGAGATTGCTCACCTTCTCAAAATACTTTTGCTCTTTGGGTGTCTCGATAAGAGTGCATGAGGCACTCTGGCACTCATTTACTAAATTATATTTACGCAACACAGCTTCAGCATCTGCAACACTCGTGGTATCCATAACCGTGGGACCCGAGGCAATAAATGAGATATCATTCCCCGGCACATCAGAGAGGATGAAGGAGACAACCTTTGCGGGGTAGCAGAGTTTAGCAAGATTGCCACCATGGATGCGTGAGAGATGTTTACGCACGGTATTGAGCTCGCGGATATTGGCGCCGCGCTCCATCAGGAGTTTAGTAAAGTGCGCGAGCGTCTCGCAATCCATTTCGTTGGGCAAGCAGAGGAGCGCGGAGCCGCCGCCCGAGATAAGCACAATAACCAGGTCGCGCTCGGTAACACCGGTAAGCATTTTTACGATTTCCCCCGTTGCGCTCACGTTTGCCTCCGACGGGTAAGGGTGCGTACCTACAAAGGAACGGATGTGTGGGAGTGTTGTAGGGCGTACATCCAGCACAATACCGTCGGTAATGCGGTCTCCCAAAATTTCCTCAAACGCGGCGGCCGCGTCTATGCCGCACTTACCAATACCCACAAAAAAGATGCGCTCGTAGGAGGAGCAGGTGTAAGTCTCGTCCTCAATACAGAGCTCCTCACCTTTGAGCGAAACCTTGCTCATAATGAGCGCGCGCGGATTAATAGCGCTGTAGCCTGCCTCTAAAATAGTCAGCGCATCCCTCCGCAATTGACTCGTCGCCAATTCCTCAAAATTCTTAATCATCACCCCCCATTCTACCACGCTCTCTTACAAGTCACCGCTAAACTCTAGTGTGAGACTCCGGGTGTCTAACATTTTTACAATCCGACCAGATTAAGACGACCGTCTAAATCTGGAAGAATTACAATAGAACAGGAAATGTGAGATATGCTATACTGGAAGATAGATGAAAAACCTAGGCGCCGCCTAGTTAAATGGACTTTGAGAAAACGGAGGTGTTTTGAGATGAGTGCGTCACCGACTATCATTCCATCTACTGTAGCCCCAACGGTTGCGGTAGAGAGAGTGCTGAAACAAAATGGTCTCTGCCCGGCAAGTACCATAGGGTACTCAGGGGTTAGAAGCTCCCATGGCGTTGGCATACTCAGAGGGGAACCCTACGAGAGACCCAATGCGCTGTTCTTCAAAGGAAGGCGGCGGAGAGAGTTTATTGGTGTAGTGCATTTTGACTGCGATCGTCTCGGAGCAACAAAGGAACAATGGGTCCTTGAAGTCTACGGGTTTCAGAATGTGGAACTCGCCGAAAGATTGGCCCACGAGATCGCCACAGTCAGAAGAGGTTCAATTTCTGTTATTCTTTCATCGGAAGAACAGGAGAAAGAATCCCTACCCAACGACTTCAGCTACGCCTGATAGAGTGTGCACATTACCAGAGACACTCTCAATGTCTGAAACCCCCTACTTTCAAGTAGGGGGTTTTGTTAAACATCGGATGTTCAACAATTAGAATTAGTACCCTAAAAGTCTTTTGACTTTGTCGTGTTGGCGGATTTTTTCGTGTGCTTTGGCTTCAATCTGGCGGATACGCTCGCGGGTGACACCAAACTCCCTGCCTACTTCCTCCAAAGTATACATTATCCCGTCCTTTAATCCGTGGCGCATTTCAAGAATTTGCCTCTCTTTGGGCGTAAGGTCTCCCAAAATTTCTTTGATCTGATCCGCGAGTATGCGCCGCGATGCCTCCTGATCAGGCGAGAGCATTTTTTCATCCGCAATAAATTCCCCCAGTGTACTTTTTTCTTCACTGGAGTCCCCTGTTGGTTTATCTAATGACGCGGTAGACTGATTGATTTTTTCAATGATGTGAATTTTTTCCACATCCACTCCCATTTCTGTCGCAATCTCCTGCGGGAGTGGTTCACGCCCTAAATCCTGCGAGAGACGGCGCACCACTTGTTTATATTTTGCAATAGTCTCCACCATATGCACCGGGATGCGGATAGTGCGCGACTGGTCGGCAAGCGCCCGGGTAATTGCTTGGCGTATCCACCACGTCGCGTAGGTTGAAAATTTGTACCCCTTCGTCCAATCAAATTTTTCCACCGCCTTAAAGAGTCCGAGATTCCCCTCTTGGATAAGGTCAAGGAGCGTGAGATCGGTGCTCCTGCCAATATACTTTTTTGCAATGGAAACAACGAGGCGTAGATTCGCGCGCGCTAAAATGTTTTTTGCTTCGTCATCACCTTGAGTAATGCGCTTAGCAAGCTCTTTTTCCTCCGCGGCAGAGATGAGTTTATAGCGCCCAATCTCTTTAAGGTACATTTGCACCGAGTCAATGGCAGAGTCGGCATAGCGACTATGGCGCGTCTCGCGAGTAGGGAGAGCAACTTCTTCTGGTTCCGCGGAGAGTAGATCACCTTCCTCAAGCACATCGATCCCCTCCTCCTCAAAGCGTTGGTAGAGCGAGTCCAAAAAATCAATGTCCCGTTCAATGGCAGGAAAATCTTTGAGGAGTTCGCTATAGGTAACAAAACCGCGCGTACGCACACGAGAGACGAGCGCGAGAGCGCGTTTATCCATCTCACTGCGTGAGAGAGTGGGGCTTGAAGGTTGTTTGGGGGTGACCTTTTTTACTACTTTCTTTTTAGTTACCACCTTTTTCTTTGGACGCGCCTTCGTTTTTGTTTTTGCTTTTTTTGTTCGCCGCGGCGAATTGTTCTTTTTCATACACTATTTATACTCTGATAATTGTGCCGCTATCTGTTGACAGCGTTTGAGCGCCGCCTGTGCCGCTCCCTCATCTCCCCCACTTTCTGCTTTTTTAAGCGCCTCCATGCTATCCGCAAACTCTTCCTTTAACAACACCTCTTTAAGTGTCGCCTTGAGTGTTTCCACGTCATTGCCTATCCGATCACTCCCCCCATAGAGTTCTTCTGCCTCAAGCGCCGCCTCCCGCACCATCTCCTCGGTAAATGAGAAAAAAAGTTCTTCTCCCACGAGCACTTTGAGTTCCTGTGTGAGGAGCTCTCTTTGTATAGGGACATCGGAACTATCACCAAACGCGTGCATAATGCCGATGAGACGACGGAGCGCAAGTTCTTTTGCGGTCTGTGTGCGCGACTCCTCCACCATCGGCGTAGGGTTCTCGGCTCCGGGCACTTTACGCAACTCTCTCCATAAGGCATCTTCAGCAATACCTAAATTCTGTGCGATCTTCGTAATAAAATGAGCTCTATCTATCTCACTCTCAAGCCGAGCAAGGAGTGGGAGTATTTGGGTTCGTACCTTCTTTCCCCGTTCTCGAGCATCAGCTTCTTGAGCGATGATCGTTAAAGAGAAATCTATCACGTGTGTCGCTCCCTGCAAAGCGTCATGCCAGAGGGAGGGTTTCTCTTTTATCAGATCTGCTGGATCTTTCCCCGGCGGAAGTGCCGCAACGGAGACATCGAGACCAGCTTCAAGTGCCATAAAGATACTCCGCTCCGCCGCGTGGAGTCCCGCCTCATCGGCATCAAACGCCATCACCACCGTGTCCGCAAGACGTTTAATGGCATGTAAGTGTTCTTTCGTAAGCGCAGTCCCCGATGTGGCGACTGTCTCTACGACTCCCGCTTGGTGCGAGAGCACCACATCCATCTGTCCCTCCACAAGCACGCAAGTATTTTGTGCGCGCAGTGCTTGTTTGGCCTGCGCGTACCCATAGAGAATAAGTGACTTATGATAGAGAGGGGTTTCGGGTGTATTAATGTACTTAGCGGGAGCATCCGTAGTGGATTTTTCTCTCGGGAGCACGCGGCCGGAAAAACCAACAACTTGCCCACTCACGCTCATCACCGGGAATATAATGCGATCGCGGAAGCGGTCGTAGTAGCCGCGCGCGAGCGCGACACGAGCACCACTGTCGCGCGGAACCACGAGCCCCGCGCGCTCCATCTCCTCTTCCGTATACCCCTTACGTTTTAAATGTTCGTATACGTAGTGCCACTCATCGGGTGCATACCCAATACGGAAGTTCCGTACCGTTGCCTCGGCGAGCCCCCGACTCTTGAGGTACTCCTTTGCGTTCTCATTAGCAAGCAGGGTACGCTGGTAGAAGAGCGTCGCTTCTTCAAGGAGCGAGATCAGCCGCTCGCGCTCCGAACGCGCTTTTGTGTCCTCTTTCGCTAGTGCCACTCCCGCCTTCTCGGCAAGCACGGTGAGTGCCGCGCGGAAATCATAGCCCTCCATTTCCTGAACAAAGCTGAATATATCTCCCCCACGATGACAGCCAAAGCAATGATAGCTCCCTCTGTCGGGAGAGACAAAAAATGAAGCTGTTTTCTCGGGGTGGAAGGGGCACCGCGCTTTAAAATTTTTGCCCGCGCGTTCTAATTTGAGGTATGAAGAAACAACGTCAACAATGGAAAGTCGTTCCTTAATGAGTTCACCCGGTGACATCACCCTCTTCCGGCACATCTTCTAAAGCAAAGTCTGGTCGGATGCCAGTCCCCGCGGGGATGAGCCGCCCAATAATAACATTTTCCTTAAGGCCACGGAGTCGATCAACGCCACCCTTAATAGCAGTATCAATGAGGACCCGCGTCGTGTTTTGGAACGAAGCCGCGGAGAGGAAGCTCTCGGTGTTGAGCGCGACCTCCGAAATGCCAAGGACGAGCATATCACCAGTCGCCTCTTCACTTCCTTCCTCTTGCATACGAGTATTCGCTTCTGTTAATTCGCGTGTTTCAACAATTTCTCCTGCGACAAAATTAGTATCTCCGGGATTTTTTATCTTACGACGCGAGAGCATTTGTCGGATCATAACCTCAATGTGTTTGCGCGAGATGGATGC
>CAYITB010000037.1:0-5610 GCA_964366155.1 uncultured Candidatus Saccharibacteria bacterium | reverse complement strand
GTGCTGACCTGCACGCTACACACAAAGCCCTCCGATGTTACATCGGAGGGCTTTCATTTTTTACCTTGAGCGAAGTCGAAGGGTTATCCACAGTTTTATTTGAGTGCAGATTGACAGGTGAACCCTAGTTCACCTATACTCTTTATATGAACGAGCAGAAAGAGAGTTTAATCCGCTTTTACCGCAGGCACCAGCGTATGCCAGGGTATCAAGAGATGATGGTGCTCTGGGGCTACAAATCAAAAAACGCAGTATATAAGCTCATCCAAAAATTAGTAGACGCTGGTGTTATTTGTAAAGACAGCTATGGGCACATCACACCCGCAAACGGCTTTAGTGAGATCAAGCTCTTGGGTTTGGTAGAGGCCGGCTTTCCCTCACCAGCGGAAGAGATGGAATTGGAAACACTCTCACTTGATGACTTTTTGGTAGGGAGGAAGGGTGCAAGTTTTATGCTCACCGTAAAGGGCGACTCTATGGTGAATGCGGGGATACGGGAGGGAGATAGAGTAATCGCAGAGCGAGGAAGTCACGCCACAGATGGAGATATTGTGGTAGCCGAGATGGATGGTGGCTGGACCATGAAGTATTTTAGGAACCGGAACGGCCACATCTACCTAGAGCCTGCCAACAAGCGCTTGCACAACATGTACCCCGAGGAGGATCTGCGCATCGCGGCAATCGTGAAGGCCGTTATTAGAAAATATTAATCATCAGTAATTATTCATATGAGCCAGCACCAATTTGTATACCACCTGCGCCGCGAGCTTGAGCAACTCAACTCCATCATTGATCGCAAGATCGTGCGGGGGAGAGATTACCGCACCGAGGCACTACGGCACAGAGAGATCCTGCGCTCACTCACACGAATAAAAAAACAGCGCGCCCTCTCACTCAACTTCCTCTCCTTCTTTTTCTAGTTTCATCTGGCTAAAACCTTCACAAATCCTGTATCTGTGGTAGATTTATTTCTAGATTCTCGGAAAGGAGGTTCTTGACATGGATATTCGATGTTGTAATTGCAACACCGCGTGGGATGATGCTCACCTCTATAACCTTATTGAGGTGCCCCACACGTTGCTACGGAAGCAAGGTTGGCATTTTGGCCCCAGTTTTTTCGTCGTTCTGCGCTGTCCGCAATGCCGTATCAAAGGCCCGCGCTCATCGGCGCAGCACACGCTCTTTAACACTCAACCTCCCATCGAATCATCTCAATTCTGAAGGCTGTCCTCAAGGATCGGAGTGGACGTAGTTTCCATATTGGACACCATGGACATGTTCATGATTGCCAAAAAGGTCATCTGGGGCAGATTTTCAATCTCCGTAGTCTGATGCAGGACAAAAGCGCACATTCGCCATAGCACGGTGTGCGCTTTTCACTTCTTATCGCTAGCTTTGAGCTCGGGATAAGGAGTCTAATCTCTATTTAACCACTTTTCTTTAGGTATACCCGACTGTAAAATAATACCTTTTAGAGTCCGCGGCTTGATGGCTCTACTAGCGTGATATGGCACGCATACGTTCCTTAATTCCTTATTATATGTACCAACATAGTAGTAATGGCTTGCATTTGTATAGTTGAGTCTAAACCTATGTTCTTTTAGAAAACTCGCGACGTCATTAAACGTCCAATTAAATAAACCCCTAGGCATTCACTGCTGAGACACCATACATATTAATTTCGTACGGTGATTTTACAGGTTTAGGAGAATGCAGGTTCTTCCAAAGTTTTTCATACTCCGGGTCTGTCGCTTGATTTAATGGACCAAAACGAGCTCCTTTGATCTTTTTTAGAGAATTCAAATACCCATCCACAGCCTGAAGCAGAGAGAAATATGCAAGACGAGGATCGTCGGCAGATTCGATAATATTAAACTCAAGCGCCACTGCATACCACGTGTCGCCATCACGAAAAACAATATGTCTAAACGTCCCCGCCTTAGTCGTATTCATATTTCACAAAATAGCATGTATCTCATTACTTTTCCAGTAAGGCAAGAATCTCCCCTTCTTCTAGTTTCATCTACATCTCCAAGAGACTCGTAGTATACTAGAGGGAATGCAAGTTGCGACACTCGTGGGGAACTATTTTGTGTGGCACTACACGCGCGCCTACTGCGAGCTTATCCATATTGAAAAAAATATAATTTGGTTCCTCTTCCATTTCTTTTCACTCCCCGAGCTCACCCGCACCTTCCTCTCCCCATGGAAGCGCCTCGGTGAGAACTACGGGAGTATTTTTGATACCGAAGAATTTTTTGCCGCACTGATTACTAATGTGCTCATGCGCATTGTTGGCATTGTGATGCGCGCCATCATTATTGTGGTAGGAATTGCGGTTTTAAGCATTACTCTACTGGGAGCCGCGGTAATGCTCCTTCTATGGACCTTACTACCCCTCGTTATTGTCTTTGCCTTCATTACTGGCATAGTGCTCACCATACTGCCATGAGACACCCACGGAAAGAATTGCGCGAGAGCCCTCTCTACTCAACGCTTACCCTAGAGAGTATCGTTTCGCATAAAAGTAAGCACGCGCTTATGACGTTCGGGAGCATACTCACTGTTCTCTTCCTCGCTCTCTTGGCAGGGGGGATCGCACTGCCCGCGCTCGCGCTGTGGAGAGTACGCATCATCGGGCTCTTCCTCATTGATGTATCATTCCTCGCCTTCCTCTACTGCCTTGAGGCCTTCTACCGTTCGCACGCCTTTGAGCACATTACCGGTCGTGACGAGCCTGGCAATCGCGTCACCTTTGAGGCGGGGCGTATACTTTACGGTGCGGTAGATGCAGATGTGCTCCCCGCCTTTCTTGAGTCAGAAATCGGAGAGGATATTCTGGTGCGCCTTGGTCTTGATCCCGAGTCGCTCAAAATACTCATAGAGGAACACGACAGGGAACCGCGAGAGACGGCCCTTTCCCTTGATGCAGACGTAATCCTCTCTGTCCCCGATATTGCTCGAGCGCTCTGTCGCTCACACCAAGACTTTGCACAATTCCTCTCTTCGCGCGAGGTGAGCGAGGATGAGCTCGTGAGCGCATCACGTTTTGTTGAATCACTCTCCGCCGACGAGTACCAGCGCGAGCGCTGGTGGAGCCGTCACAATCTCTCCCGTGTCCCGGGGATCGCCAAAGATTGGGCCTACGGTGGCACCTGGCGGCTTGAACGTTACGCTCATGACATTGCGCTGGAGCTCAACGCGAGCAACCTCCACCTCCCTACCACCCGCGCGCGCGAGCTCTCACAGTTACAAACCATCCTCTCTCGAGAGAAGGGGGCAAATGCCCTCATTGTGGGAGAGAATACTGCGGTCACCGAGCTTGCCACGGCGCTCGCGCGCGCGGTCACAAGTGGTGAAGTAGTCCCCGCGCTTGAGCATAAGAGGGTACTCCTCTTGGAGGCAGAGCTCCTTATCTCTAGTTTTAAGGAGCAGGCGGGTTTTGTGCGCGAACTTGAGGCAGTGTTTGCAAATACGGTACACGCGGGGAACATCATCCTTGTGGTTAAAAGTGCAGAATCTCTCACCGGCGGCGCGGTACGCTTTGGTGTTGATATCGCAGAGCTCCTCACTCCCTTCCTTAATTCCCCCGCACTTCATCTTGTCCTCCTCTCATCGCGCGAGGCCTATAACCAAATGATCAGTGGTGGATCAAAACTCCTTCCTCTCTTTGAGACACTCTCGGTGGAACCCCTCTCACCCGAAGATCTCGTGCAAACACTCTCGCAAGGGATACGCGATATTGAGCGGCGCTACTTTGTTACTTTTACCTACCAAGCTATCGTCGCCATAGGAGAGAGTGTCGAGCGGTACCTCGCGACACAAGACACCGAGGATAAAGTATTTGACGTTGCGCTTGAAATTATCCCGTGGATACGAAAGCAGGGGAGAGCGACTATTACAAGAAACGACATTCTCACCTTCGTGTCCGAAAAAACAGGGATTCCGCTTGGTCCTATTAGTGAGAAGGAGAAGATGGTACTCCTCAAGCTGGAACAACTCCTCGCGGAAGATGTGGTGGGGCAAGAGACGGCACTCACCCGTATTGCCGAGGCACTCCGGCGCAACCGTGCGCAATTAGGAAATAAAGATCGCCCGATTGGCTCCTTCCTTTTTCTTGGACCAACGGGCGTTGGCAAAACAGAAACAGCAAAAGCGCTCGCGCGTGTACTCTTTGGGAATGCCGAGCATATGCACCGATTTGATATGACCGAGTTTGCTGGCGGAGACGGCCTCGCCCGTCTCATCGGCACCAGAGAGAGGAGTGGACTGCTTGCAGGCGCACTACGTAAAGAGTCATATGCCGTTCTCCTCTTAGATGAGTTTGAGAAGGCGAGCGAAGAAATTAGAAATCTCTTTTTACAAATCCTTGATGAAGGAATCTTCCACGAGGGGAGTGGCGCTCGTGTCAACGCACGCAACACTATCATCATTGCCACCTCAAACGCTGGTGCGGAACATCTCTGGTGGCTCGCCGACGAGGGTAAAAAGATTGAGGATGAACGAGAATCAATCATCGCAGGCATCATCCACGACGGATATTTCCGCCCCGAGCTCATCAATCGTTTTGACGCGGTTATATTCTTCTCTCCTCTCTCATTTGAAATGCGCACAGAGATTGCCGCGCACCTCGTAGCCTCTCTCACTCGAGAACTTAAGAATCAGGGAATTACTCTACTTGCAAGTGATGCTCTCACAGAGGTAATTGCTCACTCTGGCGACGAGAGAGAGTGGGGAGCGCGTCCTATGAAGCGTTTTATGCAAGACAAAATAGAGAGCGTCATCGCACAAAAGAAAATCGCCGGAGAATTGATCGCCGGCGCCTCTATCCGATTTAGTATGAGCGAGAGCGGTTTTGTCCTTATTCCTGAAATCATCTCCGCCTCTTAAAATTACCTAATTTTTCCATATGGAAAAATTAGGTAATTTAGCAAGCCTCTCAAGAAAGACTAAAATGGGCTCGCAGACGCTTGTCGTACAGAAACGAGCGTACTTCCATAATTTCTATATATCGGCGAGCCGAGAAAAAATCCGCAACAAAGAGTACTTCGGTCTCACATGGATATGGGTACACCCACACACTCTTTTGAATTTGGTAACAACCCATTTCCTTTATTTTTGCCCTAAAGGCCGCTCGAGCTCTGTTCATACGTATCGGCATATCAAATATGATGACACGCCATATTTTGTCCCATTTTTTTGGTTGGGGGATCAGTACAGTATCCATTGTAAGATTTCTTAGACGAGCCCAACCTTTTTGTGTTATGTTCCACCGTAGACTCCCACTCCCAGAACTTTGCTGTTCTAATTTCATATATCCATTAGCCTTGAGATTGTACAGAGCCCTCTGTACTTGATATTTTTTATACTTTCTTCGCTTCATAAATGGAGCGTGTAAGGCAAAGAGACCCGGCATTGTTGCACCAACAGTACCAACAATACCAAGTACGAGAGCAATTAGTATGAGATCGGTAAGCGTAGCGCGTAGAGGGGTAGCGTGAAAAAAATGGAGGAATCTTTCCTTTTCCGCATTAGTAAGTCTTCTCATTACTTAATTCTTCCATATGGAGAAAAGAAGTAAAGTCTCTAAAAGGGATTCTTAGCTCCGCG
>CAYITB010000036.1:0-6220 GCA_964366155.1 uncultured Candidatus Saccharibacteria bacterium | reverse complement strand
CTTATCCACCAACCCCCTTGCATTTTTGCGAAGTTCGTATAGTATATATCTACAAGTCACCTGCGCCAGCTCAATGCTGTGTGCAGGTTTTGTTTTTAGCCATTTCAAAGACTATAATAATCCTTAATGGCAGAAAGAGTTTCTATTTGTATAGATGGCGGAAATTTCTATCATTTAGCTTTAAAGAAAATAGGAATTCGGGTTGATGAATTTGATTTTGTTCAGTTTGCTTTGTTTCTTGCTGGTGATAGAGTTATCTGCGACGGAGGAAAAAGATATTACGCGGGTACAGTAAGGGAACGAGAAGATGACCCTAAATCAAAAGAAGCGATGTCAATACAGAACAGGCTCTTCTCTCGACTCATCAATGATCATTGGAAATTAAAAACGAGCAAACTAAGAAGAAGGATGGAAGAAATTATTATTGATCGCAGAACCGTAGATTACGATAAATTGTGGAAACTGGGAATCCATAAAATTGAACAAGAGCGTTGGCGCGAAAAAGGTATTGATGTAAAGCTAGCAACAGATTTAATCGCTGGTGCTCTTGATGATAAATATGATACGGTAATCCTCGTCAGTTCTGACGGAGATCTTATACCAGCGATTGATTGGGTGAGACAACGCACTAAGAAAAAGGTTGAATATGTCGGATTTTCTATAATGAATAACGAAGATGAATCAAAATCTACAAAACCTTTACTATCCATGATTCCTCGTACCGATACCTTAAGAGTAATTAGCGAAAAAGAACTATCTCCATTTATTTTAAAAACAGAAGGACTGTTTGATTAGGCCGGATTTGACGGAGGGGATTCAATACGGTAGTATGACGGGGTTCTCGTCTGAGAGAAGAATCATTGAGTACACGCATACGCATTAATCAGGAGATACGCGCAGAGGTGCTCCGAGTCATCGATGACCAGGGCCAAAACCTCGGCGTTTTACCCCTTGCCGAGGCCCTCAAGGTAGCGCAAGAGCGAGGAGTAGACCTGATTGAGGTCTCCCCTGCCGCCACGCCGCCGGTCGCCAAAATCATGGATTTTGGCAAGTACCAGTACTTAGAGAACAAAAAGAATTCTCAAACCAAGGCTAAAGCACACCGCACCGAGACCAAAATCATCCAGATCAAGATCGGCACGGGAGAGAACGATCTCCGACTGAAGGCAAAAAAGGTTTCCGAGTTCCTCGCGGAGGGGCACCGAGTCAAGATTGACCTCTTCCTTCCCGGGCGGGCTAAGTACCTTGACCCTGCATTTTTAAGGACGCGCGTGGAGCGCATCTTGCAATTACTCACCGTTGAGTACAAAATAGCCGACGAGCCAAAAAAGAGCCCCAAGGGTATGTCGCTCATTGTGGAGAGAGCGTAACCCATTCGACGAAGCTCAGGGTAAACAAATCATGAAAACAAACAAGTCGTATTCCAAGCGGTTAAAACTTACCAAGAATGGTAAGCTTGTTTCGCGGAAGCCAGGACAAAACCATTTTAATGCAAAGGCCTCACGCAAGAGCCAGCTCAACCACAAGCGCTCTGCGCTCTTTGTGATGAAGGCAAAGGATATATCTAAATTCCTCCAAAAATAATATGCCACGCGTAAAACGAGGGACAATTGGCGCCAAGCGCCGCAGGAATGTACTCAAGGCCACCTCTGGCTATCGTTTTGGACGCAGCACCAAGGAGCGCCAAGCCAACGAGGCGCGCCTCCACGCAGGCCGCTACTCATTTGCACACCGCAAGGATAAAAAGGGCGACTTCCGTACCCTCTGGCAAATCCGTATCTCTGCCGCCGTCAAACCCTTGGGTTACTCCTACTCCAAATTTATTGGAGCACTCAAAGCAAAAAATATTGAGCTGGACCGCAAGGTGCTCTCGCAACTCGCCGCCAAGGATCCCGCCTCCTTCGCCTCTCTCGTCAAAGAGGTAATGTAGCCCGCCTTTAGCGAGATAAATTACATCACCACGCGCCTACCATCATGCCCCTTGTCGGGGTTTTTGTAGATGCGGTAGTTCTCTGCTTTATCTTTTTTTACCAATTCCAGCACCCGTGCCACTAATTTTGTTGGGTCAGTGTCGTAAATAACAAACTGATTCTCGCGGTGCCCCTTTGCAATAATGTCTTTGATCACCTCATCGGTCTCCCACTCCCCTTCCAGAATACCGATGGGTTTACTGTCTTCAAAGGCGACCGTAAACTCATTTATGGTGCCGATGCGCCCACAACCAATAATGATGGCATCTGAAGAGCGCGTGAGCAGTAAATTTCTCCCCGAGTACCCAAAGCCCGTGTAGATAATGAGGTCTAGGTACTCCAAAGGGAGTCCGTAGTCCTCCACATGCTCGCGTTCCGTTGCCGCAGGTGAGAGACCTAGAGAAACTCCGCCTGCCTCCTTTGCCCCCATCGCCGCCCAAAGTGGCAAGCCCGTCGTAGCGCCCGTCACCAGAATACCTCCCTGCTTCACAATTTGGCGTCCTATCTCTTTTGTTTTCTCTATTGCAGTCTCTCCACAGTGTCCCGTCTCCGCGGCACCAGAGACGCAAATTTTTGGTTTGAGGTGGAGGTGACGGTCATTTTCCATAATGTTTAGTTTACCACAAACCGAAGTCCGACCCGGAAGTTAAGACCGAAGTCCGACTTCCGCAGCCCCCGAAGTCGGACTTCAAACTTCGAACTAAAACTCCAATTCAAACGACTCTCCTGCCTGCGGGGCAATAGCATTAACCCCAAGGTAGTCGCGCAAACGCTGAACGAGGAAAAGTGCTGACTTTGGCTCCCCCAGTACCACAAACACGCGCTTTACCGTGTCTGCAGTGTGCGCCACAAACTCCACCAAACCCTCCGAGTCTTTGTGTGCCGAGTAGCCCGAGATGGTCACAATCCGCGCTCGCACAGGGATGTGCTCGCCGTGTATCACTACCTGACGTGCCCCATCCTGTAATTGCCGCCCCAAGCTCCCCGGTGACTGGTAGCCCACAAGGAGGAGGGCACTCTTTTCATCAGGTAGGTAGCGTTTCTCATGGTGGAGTATGCGACCGCCGTTACTCATACCAGAACCCGCAATCACAATTTTACGCGGTGCCGCCTCGTAGATACGCTTAGACTCGGCTGTCGTCTCTGTTTGGATGAGTTGAGGAAAATCAAAGATTCCCCCCTCTCCTTCAAAGGCCGTACGCGTGCGCTCATTAAAGTACTCTTTGTACTTTTTGTAGACGCCCGTCACTTTAATAGCAAGTGGCGAGTCAAGGAACACAGGCACCAGTGGGATGCGCGAGCGCTCCATCATGCCCTCTATTTCATAAAGGAGCTCTTGCGTGCGCTCAAGCGAGAAGGCGGGGATCATCAGCGTCCCACCCGTGCGCATGGTCTCCTCAATCACATCCTCAAGCATATCGCGGCGGCGCGTGAGGTCAGGGTGCACGCGGTCACCGTAGACACTCTCCATCACGAGATACGTCGCGTCAGTGACAGTTTCCGTATCTTTAAGGAGTGGCGCAGGAGAGTTGCCGAGATCACCGGTGAGCACAATCTTCTTCCCATTCTCCGTTACTTCCACCATGGCAGAGCCTAAAATATGCCCCGCATCGCGGAGTACAACCTGCATCGTGCCGATTAAAAATGGCTCGTGGTATGGTACCGCCTTCCACAGGCGTAGTGCCGCACGCACATCCTCCTCGCTATAAAGATCATCTTCATGCTCACGCGAGGTCTCCTTTTTGAGCACTCCCAAAGAATCAATGAGCATATACTCCACCAAGTCTTTGGTTGGTGGAGTGGAGTAAATAGCGCCACGGAAACCAGCCTTCATAAGCTGTGGGATGCGCCCAATATGGTCAATATGCGCGTGCGTTACCACAAGCGCGGTAATGCTCGGAACATCAAAGGGAAATTCCTTACGATTTTCCGCCTCCGCAATACGGCTCCCTTGAAAAAGTCCACAGTCTACCAGAAATGCGGTTCCATCCTCGTGTTTCAGCAAAAAATTAGAGCCGGTGACCGACCCCGCTCCGCCTGCACACAAGAATGAAAGCTTAGACATTGGATTATTATATCACCCTTATCCCTCGACTTCGCTCGGGATAAGTAAAAAGCCCTCTATGATGAGGGCTTTTTACTTAAGGCTACTTGGAAACGATACCATAGCGAATGCTAGGTGGGTTCCCGCGATTAATCCACTTGTGGTGAATTAATGATTAAGGATCCCTTACAAAACTATTTGATCTAGATATTATTTTCAAGTAGCCTTATTCCCAGTATACGAGGAGTCCCCGCGCGCACAAGTTTGATAAATAGTTGATAAGTTTAGCCCCTGATAAGATTTACTCATCCACACCAAAACGCTTATACAAGCACAGTGGGGTAGTCCCAAACCAGAGCGCAATCTCATGAATCGCCTCCTCGGGTGTTTCCGAAGCATGCACAAGGTTCATAACCGCGCGCTTCTCCTTATTGGCAAGCGCGGGTGAGTCAATGGAAAAGTCCCCCCGTATAGTACCCATCTCTGCCGTGCTCGGCATAGTGGGGCCAACGATTTTACGCACCACTGTAACTGCATGCACGCCCTCAATAACCACTTTTACCAAGGGGGCGCTCGTCATATATTCCACAGTCCACTGTCGTACTTTGGCACCTATAGTAAGAGGATCATCGGTCCCCACCTCGGTAATTGGATCATACCCATACTTCTCATAACTGCCGAGCGTCTTCTCCCCCAAGCGGCGTATCCATTTTTCATCTTTAGGATAGTGATTATCTATCTGCTCGGGGGTAGGCATAAACATCTCTAGTGCGACAATTTTTAAATCGCGTTGTTCAATGCGATGGAGTATCTCGCCAATAAGCCCCTTGCGCACGCCATCGGGCTTCACTAATAAAAAGGTCCTCTCTTCCTTTGGGTGTGTTTTATTCATACGAGAGTAAGGATATCGTTTCCCGAGGGAGTAATCAAGACGGTGTGCTCCGCGTGCGACGATACGCTCCCCGAGGACGTGATAAAGGTAAAGCCATCGGGAGCAACTTTTATGTTCGTATCATTGAGTGAGAGCATCGGTTCAATGGCAATCACTATACCAGGACGCAACTCCTCGCCACCACCCGCACGCCCATAATTAGGTACTTCTGGATCCTCGTGCACCGCGTAGCCCACTCCGTGCCCCGAGAGCTCGCGGATTACTTTGTAGTGATGTTTTTTTGCAACAAGAGAGACAGCCGCACCAATGTCACCAACATGTGCTCCGGGAAAAGCCGCGGCAACGCCAGCAGAGAGAGCCTCCTGCGTAGCACTCATCAAATTTCGCAGTTCCTTGCTCACCTTCCCTACAGGGACAGTTATTGCGCTATCAAGGTAGACTCCCTTGTGGATGAGCCCTAGGTCAAGCCCGATAATATCTCCCTCTGTGAGCACTCTCCCACTGGGGATACCGTGCACCACCTCATCATTGATAGAGGTACAGAGTGCCGCCGGGTAGGGAATGCGCGAACCCTCTGGCCGGTAGCCAAGGAAGGAGGGTGTATCCCCGCCCTTCTCTATCGCCTTTCGCGCGGCTACCTCAAGCTCTTGCGTGGTAACGCCTGGGCGGACAAGCGTTGCGAGCTCTTGCAAAATGCGCGCGAGACGTTTGCCGCCCTCACGCAAGAGTGCGATATCTTCCTCGTTTTTAATGCTGACCATACACTGCCTGCAAGAGCTCCGCCTGAACCGCCTCTATTGATTGCTCTCCATTTACTTCATAAAAATGATACTCGGGATGAGAGCGGTAGTACTCAATGGCAGGCATAACATCACGATCAAACCAGTCTAGGCGCTTTTGGATCCCTGCTTCTGCATCATCACCTCTGCCGCGTGCGCGCAAGCGCGCCTGCGCTTCCTGACGTGAAATGTTGATATGGATAATGCGCGCGTCAGCACGGTTAAAAAATGAGAGTGCGGTGCCGAGCGCCTGCGCCTCCAGTACGGAGCGCGGCGCCCCGTCAAGCACCAAGTGCTCATCGCCTTTCATATTCTCCACCAATAGGTGCGCCCACATGTAGATAGCGAGGAAATCGGGTTGTCGCTCACCTAAGTTCAAAGTGCGCTTGGCAAGAGCACTCGCGTGGTAGGGCGCGTTCAAAAAATCACGGAACCTCTGTCCCGTCTCAAGGTAGTAGAGAGCGTGTTGCGGGTCCTCCTTCGCCAAGTGCTCCATCAAGAGCTTGGCCTGGGTCCCCTTCCCACAGCCAGAACG
>CAYITB010000035.1:3475-6387 GCA_964366155.1 uncultured Candidatus Saccharibacteria bacterium | reverse complement strand
CGCCAGAGTGATGAAATTGGCAAACATGCACGACTCAAAATCGTGTGCCGAAAGGCTTGTGGGTTCAAGTCCCACCTCTGGCACCTCACATGGTATACTTTTTCTATGACGAATATTTATAATAACTCTATCTTCTGGATTGAGGTTGATAAGATCCTACCCAACCCCTACCAGCCACGGCGGGCGTTTGACGAACATAAATTAAGTGACCTTGCCGACTCCATACGCCAATACGGGGTTCTCCAGCCCTTGGTGGTCACTCGCCGTGAAGAAGTGCGTGATGACGGGGGTATCTCGGTTATCTACGAGCTCATCTCTGGGGAACGGCGCCTGCGCGCCTCGCGCTTGGCAGGCGTAACCCAAGTGCCTGCCATCATCCGTGTGGGCGCCGATACCGAGAAGGAAAAGTTGGAGCTCGCCATTATTGAGAATCTCCAGCGTGAGGATTTAAGCTCTGTAGAGCGTGCAACGGCCTTTCATCGTCTTGCTAGCGAGTTTGGTTTTAAGCACCACGAGATTGCAAAAAAGGTGGGCAAGAGTCGTGAGTACGTCTCTAACAGCATCCGCATTCTATCGCTCCCGCAAGACGTAATAGACGCTCTGCGCGAGGGTAAAATTACCGAGGGTCACACCCGCCCCATCCTCATGCTTATTGATAAGCCCGAGGAGCAGCTCACCCTCTTTAAGGAGATTATGTACAAACAGCTTACGGTGCGCGAGGCAGAGGCGCTCTCGCGCCGTATGGCGCAAGAGCGCGTGCGTAAAAAGGAGTATCTCGTTGACCCTCGCATTCTAGACTTAGAGACACAATTGGCGGAGAAGCTCGGTACCCGCGTGCACATTGAAAAGCGCGGAGAAAAGGGTGGTAAAATTACCATTGACTTTTTCTCTGACGAAGATTTGGCAGGTCTCCTCTCTTCCATCACACAAGAGAATGCCGCTCCCGAGGCGCTTGCCGCTCTTGCTGAAGATCCCCTTATGGTAGAGAACAATTCTGACGCGCAGAGTATTGACGATGACCCAGACCCCGACCTCTACTCGGTGAGCAACTTTTCTCTCTAAGATTTTTTTCTCTCTTCCTGCAGAATAAAACGGATGTGTTTGCGCGCCATAGAGGTTTTTACGTATTCCAACCATTTTTGCGATGGGCGGCTCGTTTTTTTTGTTTCTATATGCACAATGTCGCCGCTCTTGAGCTTGTGATCAAGCGAGGCATACTTCCCCGAGACGCTTGCCCCCGAGGCGTGACTGCCTATGTCGGAGTGTATCGCGTACGCAAAATCCAATACCGAGGCACCCTCTGGCAGTTCCACCACGTCTCCTTTAGGGGTAAACACAAAGATGCGGTCGTTAAAAAAGTCCACCTTCAAGTTCTCCAAAAATTCCTCGTTCTTTTTATACTCTTGTTGGAGTTTAAGGAGCTCGTCAATCCACGAGAGCTTGCGGGAGAGCGACCAGGGGCGCTTCATCTTCCCTGTTTCCTCATAGCCAAGGTGTGAGGCCACGCCATACTCTGCCTCTTGATGCATCTCGCTGGTGCGCACTTGGATTTCTGCCACGGCACCATCACCGGTAAACACGCTCGTATGGATGCTCTGGTAGCCGTTTGGTTTAGGAGTTGCGATGTAGTCCTTCACGCGCTCGGGTGCGGGCTTCCACAGCGCGTGGATAATGCCGAGCGTTTGGTAGCAGTCGGGGACACTCTGGAGTATTACGCGTAGTGCAATAATGTCGTACACCTTCTCTATATCCATACTGTAGCGGCGGAGTTTTTTGTACAAGCTGTAGAGCCCCTTCACTCGGTAGTCAATTTTAAAGTCAGTAATCCCAAAACTAGAGAGTTCTCGAGTAAGCGTGCGGTACATTTTTTCCAAGCGCACTTCAGTCTCGTGCTTCTTTAATTTGAGGAGATTTTTGGTGAGCGTATATTCTTCGGGATACGCGTAGGGGAAGGCGCCATCCTCAAGGGCTTCTTTAAGTTTGCCCATTCCCAAGCGATTAGCGAGTGGCGCGTAAATATCAATAGTCTCAATAGCGATGCGCTTCTTTTTTTCTTCCGGTACGTGAGAGAGTGTGCGCATGTTATGGAGACGGTCAGCGAGTCGAATGAGGATAACGCGGATGTCTTTAGCCATGGCGATAAAAAGTTTGCGCAAGCTCTCCGCGTGTCGCTCCAGCCCTTTGTACTTGAGTTCTCCAAGTTTAGTGACTCCATCAACGAGGAAAAATATTTCGGGTCCGAATTCTTTTTTAAGACGCTCGCTCATTCCATTACTATCTTCCAACACGTCATGCAAGAGACCCGCGGCGATTGTTTTTGGCTCCGCACCTTGTTCGGCAAGAATGAGTGCCACGGCAAGTGGGTGACTAATGTAGGGCTCTCCCGAGAAGCGTCGCTGTCCCTCATGCGCTTCTTGCGCAAAGTTAAATGCACGGAGAATGAGCGCACGCTCCTCCGAGCGTGCGTGGGGGAGAGTGTTAAGTAATTCTTTAGGGTTCATAATGTGTTAGGGTTTTTTCTCTTCCACTTTCAACTTATGTGGATTATGGTTGACGCAGGCTTTGTTTGAGCAGCGCACGGGAATAGTTTTGGTACCCTCCATCATCAGTGACCCGCATAGTGAGCAGAGGGCACCGGTCGGTTTTGTTTTGGTAATGTTTTTACACTTGGGGTAATTAGAACAGCCATAGAACACTCCGTAGCGTCCGCGCTTTTCTGTCATCGTTCCTGCCTGACCGGCAGGCAGGCCTGCCTTACACAAGGGACATTCCACTCCCGTACTTGCCCCGAGTGAAGTTGAGGCGTCACGCTTTATGTATTTACACTTAGGGTAATTAGAACAAGAGATAAAACGTCCATAGCGCCCGTCGCGCTCTACCAACTCTCCATTCGCACACTCGGGGCATTTCTC
>CAYITB010000035.1:0-3375 GCA_964366155.1 uncultured Candidatus Saccharibacteria bacterium | reverse complement strand
TCACTAATGTAAGAACCAAAATGTTCTTCAAGGAAGGAGCTTACCAATTCGCCGAGATCGGTTGGTTTGAGAGAACGACTCTCTTTATTTACGTACTCACGATCAAGTAGTGTTTTGATGATGCTTGCGTATGTTGAAGGGCGGCCAATACCGCGCTTCTCTAATTCTTTAATAAGTCCCGCTTCGGAGTAGCGATTTGGTGGTTGTGTCTCTTTACCCTCCTTTTCGATGCGGGCAAGGGTAAGTGCGTCACCTTTTTTTAATCGGGGGAGTTCGTTCTCCTCTCCTCGCGCCGCAGGGTCAGCAAGCAGCCATCCGGGAGCAATAACGACATTTCCGTTGAGCGCAAAGTTAGGGACCTGCTCCGCCAGCTGGCGGATGATTGGTACCGCGGTGATTTTGGTGCGCAAGAGTGTTGCATCCTGCATTTGGCTCGCAATAGTGCGCTGCCAAATAAGGTTGTAGAGTTTTTTCTCTTCCGGTGTTCTGCCGGCATTTCTGTCACTAGCATGTGAGGGGCGGATCGCCTCATGTGCCTCCTGCGCGTTTTTACTTTTAGTTTTGTATTGGCGGATGCTCACCAAATTTTTCCCAAAACTACTTTCTATCACTCCTGCAATTTGCGGCAGCACCTGTGCAGAGAGTGTGGTGCTATCGGTGCGCATATAGGTAATGAGTCCTGCCTCATACAACTTTTGCGCGATGCGCATGGTGTTGGAGGGGGAGAGTCCCAATCGTGATGATGCCGCCTGCTGGAGGGTGGAAGTGGTAAAGGGCGCTTTGGGTGCGCGAGCCACGTGCGTTTGAGTTACGTCAACAACGCTCCATGGGTGCGCGCGTCCTGCCTCTATAATCCTATCTGCCTCTTTTTCATCACGCGGTTCCTCCTCGCATACAAAGGGGAGTGTCGCACCACTTCTTGGCGTGAGGTGTGCCGTGATGGTCCAGTACGCTTCAGGAATAAAAGCGCGTATCTCGCGCTCGCGCTCGGCAAGGATGCGCAATGCCGGCGACTGCACGCGCCCTGCCGAGAGACCGTAGCGGAGTTTTTTCCAAATGAGGCCCGAGAGGTCGTAGCCCACAAGACGGTCTAACACGCGGCGCGCCTCTTGTGCCTCTTTTAAATTCTCATCGATAGCGCGCGGGTGTTCCAAGGCTTCCTCCACTGCTTCCTTAGTAATCTCATGGAAGACGACACGCGAGACTTTTGTTTTTGCGAGATGGCACGCCTCTACCACGTGCCACGCGATTGCCTCACCCTCACGGTCGGGGTCAGTCGCGAGGAATACCTTGTCGGATTTTTTTGCGCGGCGCTCAATCTCTGCTACCACATGCTCCTTACCCTTCACCACCTCGTAGTGGGGAGTAAATCCATTTTTAATATCTACCGCCTTCTTATTACTCTTGGGGAGATCGCGTATGTGTCCAACACTCGCAACAACCTCGTACCCTTTTCCAAGATACTTCGAAATAGTCTTCGCTTTGGCTGGTGATTCAACAATGAGGAGAGTCATTACGCTACAGTAGTACCATACCTTCGCACTAATGCGCAAATGGGTATGTTCACGTGAGGTGCAATTCTCCTCCACGTTCAACAATAATTCCCTGTATCTCTAAACGCGCGATGAGGGTATTTACTTCGCTTGCGGAGAGGGCGAGCGCGTTGATAATTTCGTCACGGGAGAGAGGGTCGGTGGCAATAAGTTCTACAAGCGCGCGCTCCTGCGGAGAGAGTGTGGCGAGCGGGAGGGCGCGCGTCTCTCTTTCCGCAGTGAAGCCAAGCACGGTGAGAATGTCGGCACTCTCTGCCGCAAGCGCCGCGCCGTTCCTAATAAGGGAGTGGGTACCCACGGTGTTGCCGGAAAAAATTGAGCCCGGCACGGCGAGTACCTCGCGATTGTAATCCAGCGCAAGGCGCGCGGTAATAAGCGTGCCCGATTGCGCGCCGGCCTCCACAATGAGGATGGCATGCGCGAGCCCGGCCATAATGCGATTCCGGCGGGGGAAGGTGTGGAGGCCGGCGGGAGCGGTGGGCTCTTGCTCTGACATAAGCGCGCCGCCACTTGCCACTATCTCATCCGCGAGCCGCGCGTTAGAGCGCGGGTGCAAGACCGAGCGATCCAATCCTGAACCGGGGATGGCGATGGTGGTGAGGCGCGCGGAGAGTGCCGCTTTATGCGCGATGGTGTCAATACCGATAGCAAGACCGGAAACAATCACAATGGGATAGCCCGCTAATCCAGAAATTAATTTTTGGCACACGTCTTTACCGTACTGCGAGTACTTGCGCGAGCCGACCACGGCGAGCACTTTGACCTCGTCCCAGTTTGGGAGTGTTCCCTCCACCCATAACTCCTTAGGCGCGTCAGGTATCTCACGCAATAGTGGCGGGAACTCACTTGGTCCCACCCTCTGCCACTCCTTTTTCATCCATATATTCTACCATTACCAATTACTAAAAATCTTACTCCCTAATCATCCCAAATTCCCACGACCGTATGAATTTGGTACTTAATTTATATTCTGTATTTTTATTATCGTATTAAGCCACGGTCGTATGTTAATGTGACAATAATACGATACCTTGACTAATTTTGATACTAGTAGTATACTGATAGTAGACGAATCCGCATGGCGGATAGGTTGAAAATAAGTAGAGGAGCTGACTATCATGGCAGATACTCGGTTGGCACTCTCCGAAATTCGGGGACTGCTGAATGATTTGCTGGACAAACTGTGTAGTGACAGCTGGCGGGAGTGGTTTTATGCTCTCAAACGATTTCTCCGTAAAGAGAATCCGTGGGGCGATGTATTGCCTGATCTGGATTGGGGGAAGACCTATGAGGAGCTCGGGGCCCCTTTCGATCCAAGTATTCTCCCTCCTGTTGATCCCACGCAGTGGCATATCCCCGTGCTCCCTGGCGTTACTTCCAACAAAGTGGTGGAGGCTCTACGCCGTTTGGATGTGAAGGTGTCTCTCTATGTGGAGGACTTGGACGCAAATGTCCCCGTCAATGACCGAGTGCCGCAGGAGAAGCCCTATGTAGTCTCGGTGAGACGGCGCGTTGAAGCGGATGAGGAAAACAAAAACCTCTCTGCCAACGATCTCAAAGAGCAAAAAATCCTTGGCATCACACTCCCCGAGCGCTTACTCTTGGAGCTTGCCTATTATCTGACGACAGGGCAACACTTAGATGTTGAGTGCTGGACCCTCTGCTCTGGCTCGCGCAACTCCGATGGCAGCGTCCCGAGCGTGCACTGGCGCTCGAGCCACCGCAAGGTCTACGTCGACTGGTTCCATCCAGGCAGCAGGAGCGACAGCATACGTGCTCGCACAGTCCGCCAGTAGCTTGCTACTGGCGAGACGGGCAGTTT
>CAYITB010000034.1:0-6685 GCA_964366155.1 uncultured Candidatus Saccharibacteria bacterium | reverse complement strand
GCCATTATTATTGCGGGAGCGCTCATTGCGGCGGGTATCTACTTTGGGGGCGGGATTTCCAGTAATGGCGGGGAAAGTCAAGAGCCCACTGGTCCTTCTGCAGAAGAGCTTGCAAAGAATGTAAAGCCCGTGAGCGCTGATGATCATATTATTGGCAACGCGAAAGCACAGGTTATTGTGATTGAATACTCCGACCTTGAGTGCCCCTTCTGTAAAACCTTCCACGTAACGATGCAGCAAATCATGGATACCTATGAAGATGGAGGCAAAGTTGCCTGGGTATATCGTCACTTCCCCCTCAATATTCACCCCAAAGCAGCAACCGAAGCGCTTGCTACGGAATGTGTTGCTTCACTTGGCGGCAATGACGCTTTTTGGAAGTATACAAATAAAATTTTTGAAATTACTCCCTCAAACAATCAGCTTGATCTGGCAGAATTACCTAAATTAGCGAAGGAGGTGGGTGTTGATGTGCAAAAATTTGATGATTGTATGAATGCAGGTACATACAAACAGAAAGTGGACACACAAATGAACGATGCTATTAAAGCCGGAGGTGATGGGACCCCCTTCAGTATCATTGTTGGATCGGGAGGAGACTATATTCCACTTGTTGGCGCCTATTCCTACGAGGAAGTAAAGCAAATCATTGACAGTTTGCTCGCAAAAAAATAAAGAGACACGTATACTATACGTATATGGATCCCGAGCACATGCCCGGAGGGCCCTCTGGCATTGGTGAAGTATTACCTCCACCGCCAGCAGATATCCCGCAAGCCGGGTCGCACTACCCATTGGAGAAAGTACCCGATACCCACCCGAGTATTCTGGGAAATATTCCGCCACGCCAGATTATTCCCGCCCTCCTTATTCTCATCGTGCTGTTTGGATGGCGGCCACTCTCGGTGTTTGGAGATTCTTTTCTTGCTTCTGCTCGCACGCTCCCCACGAGAGTGGGGGAGGAGATCGCTGTTATTGTGACAAGTGTTCATCGTGCCACATCACTCATCTCTAGACAAGATAAAAAACTTTCCGATGAAGTAGATATACTTACCGAGCACACGGAAGCGTTTACCGCTCACGCTCAAAGTGCTCTAGTAACATTCGGAGAGGATGCACGTGATAATCTTACCTCCACTGTTAAAACGATTTCTCACTGGGTTGTGAAGATGTGGAGAAGCATTGCTTCAAAGTGGTACCTCTTTCTCTCTGGATCAGACAGCAATACGCAAGCGCTCGCTGACGCAAAAGAAGAACTAAAAACGCAATTGCGCGCCGAACTTTTGAGTGAGTTACAGGCAAGTAGTACGACAGGAGGAACGCCACGCATACAGGGGCAGGAAGGTATTGTGGTGCTCCCAAAAACAGACAGAGCTATTACAAATAAATTGCGAGAAGAAACGATTAAAAATATTTTTTCTGATCAGGTAATGATTATCAGCGACGAGTCGGGGCGTTCCGGCGTTGTCCGGCCTATATTCCGGAGCGGCGTGGGCGAAGAATATCTCTATGTCATGGTTCCGATTCTCAATCAGTAGCGTATGCATCTTTGCGGGTATCTTTGTGGGAGCTTTTGGCGTGGAAGCTTACGTTGCGGCGGGGACCAATTACCGCCTCCAATTTGATAGCATCAACTTTGGAGGAGGGCTTTCCGAGGGTACTAACTATGCGCAAGAGAACACTTTTGGTGAGGTTGGTACCGGTGATCTTTCGGGGACGAGCTACAATGCAAAAGTAGGGTATCAACAAAGCTCTGCGGCGGCTGTCGTTGTTCCCCCAGTTTGTAACAATAACGGCATTTGTGAGTCCGGCGAGACGAGGGAAAATTGCCCAAACGACTGTAAAGCGCCGGGCACCGGCCCAAATCCAACCACGCGTGGGTGTACCGATTCTCGCGCACTCAATTATCGAGCCAGTGCCACTGTTGACGATGGCTCTTGCCAGTATCTCCTGCTCGGTGTAAGTAATTTTACTGCCATCGGTGTACGCTCCTCTTTAAGTGCGCGTCTCTCATGGGGAAACCCCTCTAACACACAAGGATTCCAATTTGGTGAGGTTCGCGTCATACGTTCCACCACACTCCCGAGTGGCCCCTTTGACGGTACTCTTATCTACGCAGGAGGAGGAGAGAGCGCGGACGATAACAACCTTACTCTTGATACGACTTATTATTATGCCGCGTATGTTCGTAACGCTATTACCAGTGAGTACTCTGCAGGAGCGGTGGCAAGCGTGAGACTTTCTAATGACGAAGAGGAGCTTCCTTCGGAAGATATTTTTGAACAACTACCCCCCTCGCCATCCCCTCTTTTAGGAGATCTTCCCTTTGCGTTTGATTTTATTCAAGAGAATTCGGTCACTAAGTTTTCTGGAGGAACGGTTTCCATTGATGGGAGTAGACCTTTCACTGTTTCAGTTGATTATGACGTGCTTCCTGAAGTACTCAAAACTATTGGTGTAACTATTCTTGATCCAGTGACCAAGAAGTCTTACTCATTTGTACTTCGAGTTGATGATACAAAACAAACCTATGCCGCTACTATCATCCCCTTCCTCCGCGCAGGGACCTATCCACTGATTATCCACCTTTTTGATTACGAGAATCAACGACTCAAAAAAGTCTCGGGGACGCTCGTACTCTATAACAGCTATAGCGCGGGGACCATTGCGTCTGCCGCCGCTCGGACACTCTCTCCTCTCGTAATGACGCTCGGCCTCGCAGTAGGAACTCTTCAAGGAATTGCCGCCTTTGCTCACATACACTCGCTCTTTGAGGCATACCTCGTGGTTCTCCGCTTTTTTGGCGCCGTGCTCGGGTTCCTCGGATTACGGCGCAAGCGCGAACCATGGGGGACGGTGTACGATGCGGCAACGAAACGTCCTCTTGACCCTGCCTACGTCACGGCGCTCCGGTGGGAAAAGGAATACAAGAGTGCCATTACCGATATTGATGGACGGTACGGGTTCTTCCTTCCCCCCGGTATTTACTCACTCATGGCGCAGAAGACGCACTACCGCTTCCCTTCGCTTCTCCTTGCGGGGAAGGATCATGATGAGATGTATACACAGCTCTATTTTGGAGGAGAGGTTGTGGTGAGTGAGGGAGAGGTCGTGAGTCGCAACATCCCTCTTGATCCTGTCGGGTTTGATTGGAATGAGTACGCGAAAGATAAAATTGGCTTCATTACCTTCCATTCGCGGCGCGAGGTGATCCGTGCACGGATTTTTAATACTATCTACATACTTGGATTTGTAACCGCCTGTCTCGCCCTTATTTTCAGTCCGGCGGTGTTTAATGTTGGAGTTGTGCTCCTGTATTGTGCAATTATGGGGGCAACCGTGTACTGGAGGGGAAATCATAAGGTTGTCGCGGTACGGAATACTGCAACAGGCCACCCCGTGCCTTTTGCTATTGTTCGCTTCTTTATTCTCGGAGTAGATCAAGAAGTAAAATCAGTAGTGACGGATGAGCTCGGACGCTTCTATCAGATTTTGCGTCCGGGTGAATATTATCTCACTGTAGAAGAGCGCCAGAGTGATGGAACATATAAAAAAATTTTTACTTCTCCTTCTATGAATTTACTTACTGGTGTTGTCCAAACAGACATAGAATTTGTTCCCTCATAGAGGGCTCAAGTTATCCACCCTTTCCTCTGATTTTAGCTCGGTAAATGAGCTTTTTTTTATATAATAAGAGCAATTAAATACCAATGAACCCAAGGCAAAAGACGACTGCACGACTTTTTGTCGTAGTGTCAGTTGTCCCTACACTTTTGGGGCTATTTGGTGTGCTAACAGCCTTCGCGGCACCTACGTATCAGATCAATTATCAAGGTAAATTGACCGATAGTTCTAATGTGGCAGTAAGTGATGGGACTTATGTCATACGCTTCCGTCTCTACACTGCCTCATCCGGGGGCACAGCGCTCTTTGATGAGACGCAAAGTATGACGGTAACGAGCGGGCTCTTTTCCGCACTGCTTGGGAGCGCTTCCACCACAGTGCTTGAGACGCTTAATTGGGATCAGGCGCTCTACCTCGGAGTAACAGTGAGCGGTGATACCGAAATGACCCCGCGTAAATTAGTGGGTACGGTGCCCTCCGCGTTTGAATCACAGCGCGTGGGAGGGGTTGCAAGTTCATCGTTTATGCGTCTGGATGCCACTAACTCTACATCAACAGCAACAACATTCATCAACATCGTCCAGAGTGGAGCTGGTAAAATTATGGAGTTGGTTGGGCAGGGTTCGGCAAGTGTGTTGAGCGTCCTCTCTGGCGGTAATGTTGGCATCGGCACTACAACACCATCGTCCCTCCTCTCTGTACATGGCAACGCTTATATCTCAAGCGGACTCTTTGTGGGAGGAAATATTGTATCAACCTCTACCACTGCCTCCATCCTTCCCTACGCCTCCACTACTGCCCTCTCGGTGTCAGGCAATCTTGCTGTGGGGGGTACTTTCTTAGTCAACAACGCCACCTCCACCATCACCAACTTAACCACGGTTAATGCCTCATCAACCAACGCAACGACCACAACCTTTACTATTTCTGGTCTTACTTCGACACTTCTCAAAACAGACAGCCTCGGTGTTCTCCGTGCCGCAGTGGCTGGCGTGGATTATGTTAGTGGCCTCTTCCAAAACTGGGGACTCACTGATGGCTACCTTGCTCCCACAACGAGTGTCCCTATCCTTGTCAACAATGCAACGTCTACCATCACCAATCTCACCACAGTGAACGCAACGAGCACCAACGCCACCACGACGACTCTTTATATAAGCGGCGCTTTCCGTTCGGCACTCGGCCAAGGGTGGCTTGCTTCCGATGGTTCCTCCATTACTTCTTCCACCTCGCCGACGGTTAATTATATTGTGGCAACGAGCACGACCGCGACCAGTACTTTTGCGGGGGGGTTTGGGGTCGGTACCACCTCGCCCTATGCGCGACTTTCTGTCCAAGGGAATGCAGACATAGTGCAATTTGCAGTGAAAGGAAATTCATCACAAACAGCCAATCTCTTTGAAGTAAAAGATAGTTCTGGAAACAATCTTATCTACATAATCAGTGGCGGTACCTTAACAGGTTCCGATCTTTCGTTTACGAGTGGAATTATCGGGAACCTCTATACTAATGGTGGCACGTCCATCGCACCGGGAGGTCTTGATTTTGCGAGCGCGAGCGCAGGGCGAGTAAAGTGGGGTATTGGGAACATAAGCTCGGTTACTGGCATTGCCGATAACTCGCTGGTGAGCTTTGGGGTTAATGGTCAGTGGACAGAAGCTGGTTCAGGTAATCACCCGCTCATTGCGGGTATTGGTGTGAAGACGCAAACAATCAACGCGGGAGTGGGAACTGTATCTGATACTGCTTCCGTCTACATTGAAGGGGCGATGTCAGCGACCGTGAGCGGTGGTAACTATGCCTTGTGGGTTGATGATGGGGTGAGTAGGTTTGATAGTGATGTTGACATTAGAGGTACGCTCCTTATCAACAACGCAACGTCTACTATCACCAATCTCACCACAGTCAACGCTTCAAGTACCAATGCTACCACCACAACCTTTGCTATCTCTGGGCTCACCTCAACTCTGCTTAAAACTGATACTCTTGGTGTAGTAAGAGCCGCTGTTGCCGGTACGGATTATATTTCCTCGTCGTTTCAGAATTGGTTGTTAGAGGCGGGGTACCTACGTCCTACCACGACGCTTCCTATATTGGTAAATAACGCAACGAGTACGATCACAAATCTTGTCACAGTAAACTCTACCAGTACGAATGCCACCACAACCCAACTTACCGTTTCAGCACTCACCTCTGCTCTCATACAAGCCGATGCGCTAGGGGTAACAAGGGAATACGCGGGTACGACTTGTACCAGCCAGTTTGTTCGTGCTCTTTCTGCTTTAGGAGTAGCTACGTGCGAGGATGTCTCTCTCACGGCTGACGTAACAGGTATCCTCCCTTTTGCAAATGGTGGGCTCGGAAGTGGGACTTTAGGCCAAGGATGGCTTGCTTCTGATGGCTCATCCATCACTTCCTCCACCTCACCTACGGTGAATTACCTTGTTGCTACGAGCACGACTGCATCACGATTTACTAATGCCTCCACTACTAACATAACAATCACCAATACTCTTGTGGTTGGCTCGTCAACACCAGATACTGTCGCGGCGCCACTTAATGTGTGGGGTGCTGATACGGCTACGCGTCTCATCGCTCGCTTTAGGGGAAATAGGACTGACTATAATCGTATTGCGGTAGATACACTCACAACAGGCCCTGATTCAATGTTGACATTTATGAATGGAGGATCTTCCAAGTGGTCACTGGGTAACGATGGTACAGATGACTCATTCCAAATCAGAACAGGAGTGGGTACACTTGCTACGGGCACCACTGCTACTCGGCTTCACATCAATTCTTCGGGGGATATCGCAATCGGTACCACCTCTCCCTATGCTAAACTTACCATCCAAAATACGTACGGGAGCATATTACCACTCTTTAATATTGCCACCGTAACGGCCTCTACCTATGCCGCCACAAGCTCGTTATTTATAGTGGGTGCCGATGGCAATGTGGGTATTGGTACCACTTCGCCCTACACAACGCTCTCGGTTGAGGGGTCAAGCGCCCTCGGCAACACCGCTCTCGCAGGTTTCTTTATTGCGACGACGACCAC
>CAYITB010000033.1:4433-6727 GCA_964366155.1 uncultured Candidatus Saccharibacteria bacterium | reverse complement strand
CAAGAACTCCTCACATCACTCCGCCCACTCTGTATCCCAAGCAGTCGCATTGTCATTACTCAATACAGTCGCCTCTGGGAGCCAATCCTGCGCCTCGCCTCCTTCCTCCACTTACGTATGCCCTCTCGTGAGCAGAACTGGCTCTCACGCCATGATATTGCAAACTTTCTCACCCTCTCGGGGTACGAGGTAGTAAAGAGCGGAGGGAAAATGCTCTTCCCTCTTGATATTCCTTTCGTTGCCCCTCTCCTTAACAAAGTTGTTGCAAACCTCCCGCTCATTAACCGCCTCTGTCTTATTAATTACATTGTGGCACGCCCACGACCTGTAGGGATGCCGGGGGGGCAACTCCACTCTCTCAGCATCATCGTAGCCGCACGTAACGAAGCAGGGACCATAGAGCGCATTATTAATGAACTCCCCACGCTCGGCTCATTTACTGAACTTATTTTTATTGAGGGTAATTCTACTGATGATACACGAGCGGTTATTGAACGCTGCGTAAACGCATATCGCGGCAATAAACGACTCTCATGGGCCGTGCAAGAGGGTAAGGGCAAGGGCGATGCAGTGCGGAAAGGATTTGCACTGGCACAGGGAGACATCCTCATGATCTACGACGCCGACATGACCGTCCCCCCCAATGAGATTGCGCGCTTTTACGAAGCAATCTCATTGGGTACCGGAGAATTTATTAATGGCTCGCGCTTGGTCTACCCTATGGAGAAGGAGTCCATGCGCCTCCTCAATTACATTGCAAACAAATTCTTTGGCACGACTTTTAGCTGGATACTTGATGTGCGGATTAAGGACACTCTCTGCGGCACCAAGGTGCTCTCTCGAGAGGACTACGCCGACATTGAGCGCGGGCGAGCGTTTTTTGGTGACTTTGATCCCTTTGGAGATTTTGATTTACTCTTTGGCGCGGCAAAACTCAATAGGAAAATTATTGACCTCCCCGTCCACTACAAAGAGCGGACCTACGGGAGCACCAACATTAGCCGCTTCCGCCACGGCTGGCTCCTCCTCAAAATGGTCTTCTTCTCCCTCCGAAAAATAAAATTTATCTAATAAAACTACTCAACACCGAGTGTTTAGTAGTTTATGATTATTCCACAATTCAAGCGGTCGCTTGTTTTATGGGATAATTACTGATTAAAAAAAGCGCCATATTTTATGATAGTATTATCCTGCGCGAGATTAGTTTAGTGGTAGAACGCGTGCTTCCCAAGCATGAGACACGAGTCCGATTCTCGTATCTCGCACTCTTAAAATTACCTCCAAAATTGCCACCAAGAGGAATCCTCTTGTTCCCCCGCCGTGCTCGTTCCGGACGTACTCGTTGCCCCAACCAGAGAGAGCACTTGTTCATCAGGGAGCGCTACGGGGAAACGCGACCGTATCTCCACCTCCTCCCCTTCGGAAGTGGTAAGACGAGCTACAGTTGCACTCAAGCGAGCTTTGCGCTCCTCAAGCGCTTCTACGCGTGCCTGCACCTCGTTCAAGTTAAGTTGTGCGTAGCGATTTTTCCCATACAGGCCCCACACAGAGACACCGAGAAAGAAGGTTACGATAACAAGGAGAATGAGCGTGGGGAACGAGTACACACGCCTCCGAAATTGTCTCCCCCCTTGAAATTCTCGCATACTACGAGTATAGTGTGCACAATGTTCCAAGGCAAGCATAAGAAAAAGATGCAGTCATTGTGGGCCGTACTCGTCTTCCTCACCGCACTCTCTATGGTACTCCTCTACGCGGCCCCCGCCTTCCTCAACTAGATACGTTTTCTAGCGCTCTTTCATCATTTGCACAAATACATTCTGCGGAATGGCAACTTTTCCTAGTCTCTGCATCTTCTTCTTCCCCTTCTTTTGTTTCTCACGGAGCTTCATTTTACGCGTAATATCTCCACCATAGAGGTAGCCCGTTACGTCCTTCCGCAGTGCGGCGATACGCTCCGCGGCAACAATGCGGCCACACGAACGTGCCTGTATCTTAATAACGATGAGCTGGGCGGGGAGGAGTTTTTTGAGCTTTTGCACAGCATCCTCCGCCTCGCGCTGCATACGCCGCCGCGCTACCACGCGCGCAAACGCGGGTACCGGCTCTTCGGAAATGAGTATGTCAAGGCGCACTACATCGGCACTGCGCATATCCATCATATCGTAGGAGAGTGAGGCATAGCCGGAACTTACACTCTTAAGTTCATCAAAAAAATTACGCATCAACTCACGCAGTGGCATCTGGAGTGAGAGCGCGATGCGTGTGGGTCCAAAATTTTCAGTATTATTGAG
>CAYITB010000033.1:0-4333 GCA_964366155.1 uncultured Candidatus Saccharibacteria bacterium | reverse complement strand
CTCTCGGGATATATTGATGCCCACACCACAGGCTTTGGCGCTTGATACCCAGGGAGCGCGGGCAAGGGGCGCGCCGATGACGTAAGCGTATCTCCCACGCGCGCCTCGCCTGCTTTTTTAATACCCGTTACCAAGTACCCAATCGCTCCTGCCCTCAACTCTTCCGCACGCACAGGATCTGGATTAAAAGTGCCCACCTCCAATACTTCAAACTTTTCACCCGTCGCGAGAAAAACGAGAGACTCCCCTGCGCGGAGCACTCCATCAAGCATACGCACATACACCACCACACCACGGTGGTTTGAGTACTCATAATCAAAGACAAGGGCTCGCACGCTCTTCTCTTTTTCATACTCCTCTTGCGGTGGAGGAATGCGCTCCACGATGGCAGTGAGGAGAATCGGGACGCCCTCACCCGTTTTCCCTGATACCTCAAGAATGGAGTCCTCCTCGCAGTGGAGGAGCGTAGCAACTTCAGTGCGCACCTCCTTAGTACGCGCACCAGGGAGATCAATTTTATTGAGCACAGGGATTACCGTGAGTCCCAAGTCTTGCGCCTGGTGGAGCACCGTAAATGTCTGCGCCTGCACTCCCTGCGTAGCATCTACCACCAAGAGCACGCCCTCCACGGCACGGAGTGCTCGAGAGACTTCGTAGGAAAAATCAATATGCCCGGGAGTATCAATGAGATTAAGCGTATATTCCTCTCCCTTGTGTTGGTAGCGGATGCGCACCGGTTGCATCTTAATCGTAATGCCACGCTCTTGTTCAAGCTCCATACGGTCAAGTACTTGGTCATGCATCTTCCGCTTCTCTATAGTACCGGTCAGCTCTAAAAGACGATCGGCAAGAGTACTCTTGCCGTGGTCAATATGGGCAATAATGCTGAAGTTGCGTATATGGGACAGCATCCGGCTAGTGTACTACAACTCTTCGGGATCGGGGAAGACGAGGCGTCGGCGCGCAATTTTTTGACGCGCAGAAGTAACCAGCTCGTGGAGTTCTTGATTATCCATAAGGATAAGGAGGGCGATACCTGCACAAATCCCCGTAATACCCGCAGAGAGAGCCTGCCCAAAGAGCCCTGATGCCGTGTGAGTGTCAAAAAAGCCAAGATAGGCCGAGAGCGCGTAGTAGGTTGTTGTCCCGATAAGGATAGCACTCACGAGCGATTGGAGTATGCTCATCAAGAGCGGGCGTAGCAGTGGCCCTTGAGAGCGCTCAAAGAGCACCCAGAGTATACAGAGATTAACAATGAGACCAATGGTAAAAGAAAGCGGTATCATAAGTATGTCTGTTCCTACAAGAGCATCAACGCGAAGCATTTGTTCAATAAGATGTGCAAAGGACGGTACTGTACGGAAGAGCGAGAGAAGCATGGGAGCAAGCGCGATGATACCAAGGGACGAGAGAGTATTTACAATAAGGGGGGTCTTCGTCTTTCCCACCGCGTAATAGCCACGGACAAAGAGAAGCACGAGATTCTGTGCCACAAGAGAGATCGCAAAGAGAGCAAGCGCTGCCGCGGTAAGACGCGTTGCCACCCAATCAAACTCCCCTGCTCCATAAATCACACGGACAAGGTGCGCGCGGAGCACGATCACCAGTGCCGCGGTAGGAAGAGACCAAAAAATGAGGTAGCGTGCGGTGTTCCTAATAGAGAGAATAAAGTTCTCGCGCTCACCGCGCGCGGCGAGCCGAGAGAGCGTGGGGAATGCGGCGACGGAGTAACTCACCCCAAAGAGCGCGAGCGGCACCGACTGCAAATTCCACGCAAGATTAAAAATAGCGATAGCACCCGCACCAAGGAGTGATGCAAGAGCAAAGAGCCCCGCAAGAGCAAGTTGATGCGCGGCGAGCGTGATAGTACGCGGAATGGAGATGCTTACAATGGTACGTATTTTTCTCCACGAGTGTCCTTGAGGAAAGCGCCATGAGAGGCAGATGTGCTCAGCAGAGAGTGCCGGTAATTGAATAAGAACATGGCCAATAGCCCCCATCACTACCCCCATAGCAAGCCCAGACACGCCAAAGAGTGGATAGAGGAAGAGAATGCCAATGATAATACCAACGTTATAGAGCACCGGTGCTAGTGCGTAGAGGAAAAAGCGCCGATAGATCTGCGTTACGCTCCCCACGATACTAGAGAGTCCTAAGAGAAGTGGAGAGAGAAGCATGAGGCGAGAGAGGAGGATAAGGGTCGTTTGTTCCTCACTATTAAACCCAGGAGCGATAACGTTGGAGAGAGTGGGCATAAGCACCCAAAGCACACCGGAGACCACAACCATTGCACACACAAATACCGTACTCACTTCAGAGAGGAGGCGCTCACTCTCTTCCTTCTTATTCACCAAGCGGGTGAGAATGGGAATGAGAATAGTGACAGATACAAAGGAAGCGATGGTGACATACACAAGGTCAGGGATACGGAACGCGGTGTAGTAAAGATCAAGCGTTCTCCCCGCTCCAAAAGTACTCGCCAAGAGCCGATCGCGCAGGAGTGCGAGGAATTGAGATGCGAGCGAGGAGAGCGCGAGTAAAAAAGCAGCTTGATGGAGTCCACTCCACCGACGTTGTACTAGTGATGCAAGAGCGCTCACCATAGATTATTGTTCTTCGTCTGGAGGAGTTCCGGAAATTCCGGAGAGCGCCGGGAATCCATTTCTAATATTTGAGATAATTTGTGCCACCTCTTGATTGTTCGGATTGAGGCGCGCGATGTCAGCAAACTCTTGGAGCGCGGCATCATGCCGCCCCAGCTCATCATAGGAGAGACCAAGGAAATATTTGGCATTTGAGTAGCTTGGCGAGAGCACTCGCGCGCGCTCAAGAACAAGACGAGCTTCCTCGTAGCGGCCACTCTTATACTTAAGGTACCCGAGCTGGAAGAGGACCCCGAGGTCGTTCGGCGCCGAGACAAAGGCACGTTCGGCAATGGAGGCGGCATTGACAACATTACCACTCGCCGCCTCAATTTGTGAGAGGAGAAGAATGGCATCGGGATAATCCGCTTTAAGCGCGAGTGCCGCCTCAAGATTGCGCCGTGCGCCACTTACGTTCCCCGTCGATGCTTCTACTCGTGCCATAAGGTATGGGATGAGCGGTAGGGTTGGCGCGAGCTGTGCCGCCTCTCCATACGTAGCAAGTGCTTGCTCCTTACCCCCCGTCACTCCATAGAGCGCGGCGGTCTCATACACGGATCCGAGAGAGATAAGATTTTGATAATTCCGAGGGACCATATGCACCGATGAACTTGCGGTGTCAATGGAGAGCTTCATCGCTTGGAGAAATTGCGCCTGCAATTGTTCGCGGGAGAGTGAGCTGTCTTGTGCAATACGCGCGAGCTTGAGCGACTCAACGGTGGAGAGAGCCCGTGCGTACACATCCTGTGAGTCACTCGCGAGAGCGCGCCCAATGGATGATTCAGCCGTCCCGAGATCTCCTTGTGTATTTACCGCGCGCACACCCTCAAAGAAAGAGGAGCGAGCCCACGCCTTATTAGTAATCAAGTACCCGAGTCCCGCAACAAGAACGATGCCGAGAGCAACAAGGCTACTCGCGAGGAACATGAGACGAGCGTCCTCAATCCGATAAGAGAGAACCCCGATGGAGCCTGATTCACGCCCAACAGCAATCATGATGCCGATGAACACGAATGAGAGGAGTACCCACACGGTACCAGGAGTATAGAGCGCAAGAATGAGCCATGTATACAGCGCGAGCGCGACTGTGGTAAGTGAGAGCGCGAACCCTTCAGGACGATTTCCTCTTGAGAGGATCGCAAACGTATCAATAAAAAACCCTCCTATGATGAGAACAAGCGCAAGGATACCAAAAACACCTAAGAGAACAGGGAGAGTAGTAAGATAACTCCACCCAAGAGGAAAGTCTGCCCCCCATCCAATAGACTGATTAAAGGTCGCGGGGCGTGAACGCATCCATGCGTAATTAAAAAAGTTTGGCCCAACACCGAGCACTGGATATTTTTTGAGTGTTCCAATAGTAACCTCACCCATATCCGAGAGAGAGGGACGAATATCGAGCGAAAAGTTTGAAGGTACGCCAATATACGCGTTGGCCCGCGCTAAAGCCCCCCCCAGGAGTGTCCCCGATCTGCCTCCAAAGAAAAGGATGCTCGCAAAGACCAGGAGCGCGAGGGTATAGAACGGTAAATGATGGAAGGACCGGCGTTGTATAAAAATAAAGAGAATGAGAAGGAATGATACCATGCCTACAAGCATCCACGAGATGGGATGATTAATGAAGATAAGCACAAGGAGAGCAAAAATGTAGGTAAGGAGAGAGAAAATACGAGCAGTGAGTGACGCGGGAG
>CAYITB010000032.1:0-6972 GCA_964366155.1 uncultured Candidatus Saccharibacteria bacterium | reverse complement strand
AAAGGACGCGCGCATGCGCATGGATTTACCCCGCCACCACTTGATCTCCTTGAGGGTGACAGTGGCAAGCCGGGCGTTGGAGACATCAAAGCAAACGCAAACATCATCAAACGCACACTTGCCAACTTTGGGATCATTGTGGAGATGGATGAAATTTCCATCGGCCCCTCTATCACGCGCTACGCGCTTAAACCTGCCGAGGGGGTCAAGCTCGCGCGCATCGTGGCGCTCCAAAACGATCTCTCACTCGCGCTTGCTGCACATCCCATCCGCATTGAAGCTCCCATCCCGGGGAAATCGCTCGTGGGGATTGAAATCCCCAACACCTCTAAAATTAAAGTGGGGATGGCTTCGCTCATTGGATCAAAAGAGTTTATGGAGTCGCACCACCCGCTCCTCATATCACTGGGGCGCGCCATCGCCGGCACCGCGCACTTTGCGAACTTGGGGAAGGCGCCTCACTTGCTTGTCGCAGGAGCCACGGGGTCAGGTAAGTCGGTATCCATTCACTCCATCATCACTTCACTACTGTATCGGAACCCTCCAGACCAGCTCCGTTTTATTATGGTGGATCCAAAGCGCGTTGAGCTTACTATTTACAATCACATCCCGCATCTCCTCACGCCCGTCATCACCGATACAAAAAAAGCGATCATGGCACTTCGTTGGGCAGCAAAGGAGATGGATCGCCGTTACGATATTTTGGAGAAAGAAGCGGTGCGGGACATTGAGTCTTACCATAAAGGTGTCGTGGAGCCCTCCTACGCCAAAGCGGCTTCGGAGGGCAGGCCCGCCGAGGAAGACCTGCCCGACCGCATGCCCTACATTGTTATCATTATTGATGAACTTGCAGATATGATGAGTATCTACCCACGAGAAATGGAGGCAGGCATTGTGCGGCTCGCGCAAATGTCGCGCGCCGTGGGCATCCACCTCCTCCTCTCAACACAACGTCCGAGCGTGGAGATTATTACCGGGCTTATTAAGGCAAACATCCCTTCGCGCATCGCGCTACAGGTTGCCTCGCAAATTGACTCGCGCACTATTCTTGATATGGCAGGTGCGGAAAAACTTTTAGGTTCTGGCGATATGCTCTACCTCTCGGGTGATATGAGTAAGCCGATACGTCTCCAGTCTGCTTTTATTTCCGAACATGAGGTTAAACAGGTGGTTGCATGGCTTAAAAATCACTACCGTGGCGAGATACCTCAAGACATCTCTATCGGCGGCGGCAGTGGAGAGGGCATACGGGTTGGTGGGGGAAGTGGCTTTATGGATGAGAGCGCGGCAGATGATGACGACCTCTATGAAGAGGCGCGCGCGATTGTACTGCAGGCAGGTAAAGCATCCGCTTCCTACCTCCAGCGACGGCTCAAGGTGGGTTACGCACGCGCGGCGCGCCTTCTCGATATGCTGGAAGAGCGGAATGTTATTGGCCCTGGCGATGGTGCAAAGCCACGTGAGATACTTGACCGGACGAATCCATCGGAGGAAGGAGATTTGAATGCGTGAGGAACGGCAGGCGCGGATTATTAAGCGGAGTATTGTCGCACTTATTGTGCTCTTTATTATTGGCTATGCCGCAAGTAGATCCATCACATTCCTCCGGGGGCCTTCGCTCGTCATAACAAATCCCGAGGATTACACGGTGATAGGAGAACCGCTCGTGACCGTGCGAGGCGCAACACAGCATGTAGCAAAGATCCGCCTCAACGGCAGAGAAATTTTTACCAATGAGCAAGGGATCTTTGAGGACCGATTGCTGGTAGCTCCCGGCTATTCTATAATAACAATCACGGCAGAAGACAGCTTCCATCGGTCTATTACCAAAACAATTCATATCGTACGCGAATAAAATACGTATGGCACGCAAAACAGATAAGGAAGAAAAAAGGGATGGCCGAGCACTAGACGCGACAGTCCGCTCCATCCAGAGCAAGTTTGGAGAGGGAGCCATCCTTATGCTCGGGGACCGGCCAAAGGTGGGAGTAGATGCGATCCCCACTGGGTCGCTCTCGCTGGATGCGGCGCTTGGTATTGGCGGTGTACCACGCGGCAGGGTGATTGAAATTTTTGGACCAGAGTCATCGGGGAAGACTACGCTCGCGCTCCATATTGTTGCCGAAGCGCAGAAGCACGGTGGTACCTGCGCATACATTGACGCTGAACACGCGCTTGATCCTGATTATGCGAAAAAAATTGGTGTTAAAACAATGGAGCTCCTCATCTCACAGCCCGACTATGGTGAACAAGCGTTGGAGATTGCTGAAACACTCATTCGTTCAGGAAATGTTGACGTGGTGGTGATTGACTCCGTGGCGGCACTCACTCCGCGAGATGAGATTGAAGGAGATATGGGTGCACAGCATATGGGCAAGCAGGCGCGATTGATGAGTCAGGCACTCCGTAAGATGACCGCCATCGTAGCACGATCTAAAACTGTCGTCATCTTCATCAACCAGATCCGTATGCAAATCGGCGTGATGTTTGGCAATCCCGAGACGACCCCGGGAGGCAAGGCGCTAAAATTTTACTCATCGGTGCGCTTAGACGTGCGGCGCCTCGCACAAATAAAAAAAGGCGAGGTGGTGGTGGGCAACCGCACGCGCGTGAAGGTGGTAAAGAATAAAGTTGCCGCACCCTTCCGCACCGCGGAGTTTGATATTCTCTACAACGAAGGAATCTCGCCGGAGGGGGAAATTATTGCCGTGGGTGAGCGTCTCGGATTTATACAAAAAAGCGGTGCCTTGTACTCCTTCCTGCCTGACGGCAAGGCAGGTGGAGAAACTAAGCTCGCCAAGGGCTACGATGCGACCCGCACCTTCCTAAAAGAAAATCCTAAAATCAAAGCAGAACTAACGAAAAAAATTCAAGCCGGACTTAATGATGCAGACAAGCCTTAGCGAGAAAATATAAAAGGGAGCAAACGTCCATTCTTCCTCATCGTGCGTGCAGTGTCATACATAAGCCACACTCCAGTAAAGGCGGCAAAGGCAATGAGGAGTTGAGTCACATGTTCAGTGCGGAGATAGGCATCGCTTAAATAGAGCGGGCTCCGCGTCATACCGATACGAGAGGTATTGCGCCACACGTCGTAGTAAGACACGAGCAAGCTCAAGTGACCAAGCGCATACACAAACACGGCCCCTTTGAGCATGGTGGGATTAGTAAACTTACGCCACATCCAAATAACGTATATACGGCGCATAATGCGCGGGGTAAGATCGTATATCGTGTTAGTTGTGTTCATAGAAAAAATGATGGGAACTCGGCGAGAGAAATCCTCCGGAATTCCTGTTTCGCGCGATGGATACGCGTTTTAACCGCCGCAAGCGAGAGCTCCTCAATGCGCGCGATCTCTCTCTGGGGACGCCCCTCAAGATAAAAGTAGGTAAGGATACGCGAGAAGTGTTTAGGGAGGCGCGCGAGCGTAGCGCGGACGCTCTCTGCGATGGAGAGATGTTCTACGTATTCGTCTGCCTGTCCTAACTCATCGGCAAGAGTGGGGTCAAAGGGAACTTCGTACTTAGCGCGGGCAACGCGTGAACGGTACTGTGAGAGAGCCGTGTTCGTTAAAATGCGATAGGCCCACGAATTAAAGGATGCTCCCTCGCGTGGAATAAATTGCCGCGCGTTAAAATAGAGCTTCACAAACGTGTCGGCAACAACGTCCTCCGCATCACGACTATCATGCAGAATAGCCTGAGCTCTCCGAAGGAACGCGGCCTGATAGCGTCGCACAATGACTTCAAATGCCTTGGGATGAGTAAGCGATGTAGAGAACAGCTCCTCATCCGTTAAGGCCTCTAGGGATAGTGCGTTACCTTCGGAAAACATGGGCATAGATGCTTTTTATAAAGGCGACCTTTATATTCTACTATAACGTAGCTTGACGGACAAAGGTTACTAAAGGTACTATGGCGCACGTATGTTGGATTATAACGAAGTAAAACCGCGCACTTACATCGTGATGGGAGGCGAGCCCTACGAGGTGCTCTCGTGGCACGTGTTTAGGAAGCAACAGCGCAAGCCGGTCAACGCAACAAAGTTGCGTAATTTGATTACTGGTAAAGTAACCGAGTACTCCTTCCACGCGAGCGAAAAAGTGGAAGAAGCCAATCTGATGACGCGCGAAGTTAAGTATCTCTACACTAAGCAAAAACGCCTGCCTGCCGGTAGGCAGGAGTATTGGTTCTGCGAGAAGAGCGACCCCTCAAAACGTTTCTCCCTTTCTGAAGACTTTGTGGGAGAACAGGGACGATTTATGAAGCCAAATGGACCCGTAGAACTCCTCACTTTTGAGGACCGCAACATCGGCGTTAAGTTACCGATCAAGGTTGAGCTTAAGGTGACCGAAGCACCACCAAGCATTAAAGGTAACACGGCCCAAGGCGGGACCAAGCTCGTCACGGTAGAAACGGGCGCCTCTCTAAATGCGCCGCTCTTCGTGAACGAAGGTGACATCTTGCGTATCAACACCGAGACTGGTGAATACGTGGAACGCGTACAAAAGTAGGTTGACCAGAAGTGTTTGATTTGCAACAATAGGCCAAGTATCTGGCTTGGTTTGTTCTTTGTAAGAATCTATTCCTTTTTGGAGGGTCTATAGGATGCATAATGGTAAGCAACAGATGGCAACGACTACCCAACAACCCGAGCGCTTGGTCCAAGCCGCTCGCAGAGCAGGCGTCAAGCACGGAACCAAACATCTGGTAGATGTGGAAAATGTCACAGTTTACCCGGCAAAAAAAGATTCTCCGCGCGAAGCGGTGCTTGCCCAAATGCGCTTCTGCCACTCTTTGATTAGGTCGAAGCGATTGCTCGGTGGTCAACCAGATGGTCAAAATATATCGGGAGAGGTCATCTTGGATGCAGAAATTCCCGTCCCGCATATCACCGCAAGTGAGGAGCCACGTTTTTATCGCCTTGAAAACGTGACCTTCTTCTCAAACGGACGGATCGAACTCTGTACCACTCCAGAAACCCGCTTCGTCAGGACAGATCTCGATAAGAGTCAAAAAGACGAACTGGTGGAGCAATTTTTCGCCCAAGTCTAAACCAATTCTCTCAACAGATCTTGTTTTCTCTCAATCCAAGCCACCCCAAGCGCTTTGCGTGTTGGGGTTTTTTGTGCGAAGTTTAACTTCACACAGCGTGCTCTATGAGAGTGACCCGCGTACCTGCTGCCTGCTTAGTGCCGTCGTAAGAGAAGATTGCAATAACGACAAGTGCGATAAAAACAGCGATGAGTATCTTTGTGGTTGAGTCTATGTACATAAATCTAGTATAGCGCGAAATCGGTAATAGAGTAGGAAAGGTAGCCCAAGAGACCAAGCTGTATGGTGGGGGTTAGCCCCGTCTCTAAGAGCGGGATAATGGGCATGAGGGCACTGTAGGCCCACCTGCCGGTACCCAGCGCGTACCACTCCATGCTGACAGCAATGATGACCCCGATAGGCACGATGAGCCACGCACGCTTTTTAAATAGGGGGAGGAAGAGGAATGGAAGCGCAATGAGAGTGATGATGACCGCATCGGCAAAGGTAGCACGCAAAAGGATAGACTCAGTGATCGTACCACCCTGATAGTGCACGTAGAGGTACGAGTGCACATTCTCCCACACCACATTCAACCCAAACGCGATAAAAAATACACTAAAAACTTTTTTCATGTTTATTGATTATACAATAACTGTTCAACCTCCGATGTTATATTTCCCCGAATGGTTTGGGGTGCCAAAGCCGAAGTCAGATAAGGGTAAGAATGAGGTCGATTATTCAATCTAATTCTTACGCCTGTTGTATGGTTTTTGGTTCGTAGGATCCAAACTGATCCTAAGCTTTGATGCCTTGTTGTAAACACCTGCTTCTGGCCTTCCTAACTTAAAACCGATTACCCTCGTTGGGGTATTATCTTTTGCAAGTTGGGCCAATTTCCTCTCTTCCTGCCCTGACCAATGTTTACCAGCGTTTCTTATATACTTGGGCATATTATTTTAAATTAATGTTAATGTGGATAACTCACTTGTTATGTCTAACATTAGGTATTATACTTTAGGTATGCAAAAAAAGTCAAGCATTGGGATAGGAAAACCATCAAAACGACAAGCGGAGGTACTCCAATTCATTAGCGAGTTCCGCAAAAAGAAAGGTTATACCTCTTCCCTAGGAGAGATTGCTGAACATTTTGGTATTTCTATACCAACAACTCATCAGCACGTCTCTTACTTGAGAAAGAAAAATCTACTTACAAGTGAAAAGGGTAAACAACGATCGATCCAAGTTCTAAATAATAATAAATCTGGAACTATGGAGATACCGCTAATGGGAATCATCGCCGCAGGTGGCCCTATCGAAGCGATTAGAGATCCTCGACCGATTGAAGTTCCTAGAAACATGCTTTCAGCCGGAGCAAATTTCTACGCTCTGAAAGTTGCGGGTACAAGCATGATTGAGGATGGAATATTCGACGGCGACGTTGTTGTCGTACGTGAGCAAGCAACAGTCGATGATGGTGAAAAGGCCGTTGTGTATTTGCCAGATAGAGACGCAGTAACACTAAAAAGAATTTACCACGAAAAAAATCGTATCAAACTAGTTCCAGCAAATCAGAAAATGAAGCCTTTTTATGAGACAAACGTGGAAATACAAGGAAAAGTTGTGGGGGTGCTTAGGAAGGAAGTTTAATAAATGGTAAAATAAATTGAGAATTTATGAAGAAAAAAGAAATTAAATTTAAATTAGCAGAATTATTCTCCGGACCCGGTGGTCTTGCTCTCGGCGCAATCCGATCTTTTGCCGAAAATGAAAGTAACGTCTATGGCATCGAACCTGTTTGGGCGAACGATTATGATGCTGATACTTGCAAGACATATACTCGCAATATCCACAACGGAAATGGAAAAGCTGTTGTTTGCGCTCCTGTTCAAGAAATAGATTTTAAAAAAGTACCAAAGTTTGATGTACTTGCTTT
>CAYITB010000031.1:5779-7244 GCA_964366155.1 uncultured Candidatus Saccharibacteria bacterium | reverse complement strand
AACCTCTTCCTTGCGGGGATGGTGCTCGGCCTCTTTACCTCACTGCCCGAGATCACTATCGGCATCAACGCTCTAGCGGAGCGTATCCCCGCCATCTCCTTTGGCAATCTCATCGGTGGGACACTCGTTCTCTTTGGCCCCATACTTGGTCTCTCACTTATTTTAAATCGCCGCGTTGCCACTGATGGAGAGTGGTCATCCATACTACCCATCACGCTCTACCTTATGCTCCCCCTCCTCTACGGCATTGATGGAGTCGTCTCTAAACTTGATGGAAGTATCCTTATTTTTGGATATCTGGTAGTGCTCTACTACAGCTACCGCTCGCATCGGTATATACAGCCCCAACGCATAGGACGAAGATACGACGTGTCGGCGGAATTGCTCACCATCATCATCGGGATGGTGGGAGTATTTGTGTGCGCAACCGCAATCATCCACTACACACAGCTTGTGCTCGACGCCTATCAACTCCCCGCCTTCCTCGTGGGACTCATTGCCTTCTCCTTTGGCACAAACTTGCCGGAACTCACCGTTACCATCCGCTCGTGGCGCAGACACATCCGCGACCTCTCCATAAGCAACCTCATCGGCTCCGCGCTCACTAATGGACTCACTATCGGCGCTTTTGCACTGATGCTCCCCATTGTCGTTACCATTAATTACTCCTACCTCGCGCTCTTTGTGGGTAATACTGTACTCTTGGGAGCGCTCTCACTCTTCTACCGCAGTCGTAGGGCATTTAGCCGTGCAGAGGGAGTAGTATTAATTGTGCTCTATAGCCTCACCGTGCTCTCTGTGGCGGTTTTTGCCATACATTGACATTAAAAGGCGTTTCTGCTATAATAAACAAAGACACAAAAAGAGCGTCGCTCTTTGAAAATAAGAATACGAAATACTGGGAAAGAGAGGGTGTATAGCAATGTACGAAATCAGCTTACGGGTAGGGAAAAAAAGAAAGAAGAAGGAGCCAGAATCGCGAAATCTCACCGACCTCATCATCGCACTCCAAAACGGTGAAAATCTCGATGAGCTGAACGAAACGCATCGCAGTTTCTTGGGGAGACTCAAGGATAAATTTTGTAACGGCAACAACAAAAACAATGCCCATGACGAACACGATCCTCTGGGTATTGGAGGGGTGGTGAAAGAGGAAGATAGAAAAGATCCCCTCTTCGAGCCCAGCGCTCACTACAAAAGAGAGCAAAAAAAAGAAGAGCGCCGCAGTCGGCGCTGGACCATCACCAAAAACGCGATAGCGTTTTTGTGGGAGAATCTCGCGTCGCCAACGTTTGCGCCATGGGTAGTACTCGCACTTGTGCTTTGCATTGGTGCGGCATTTCCCCTTGTGGGAGAGAGTGCTACTGCCACCATCTCTGGTGGAGTAATCGCTACTCTCGGCATTCTAGGAGCCATACTCTTTTTTACCCCGTGGCGCGCAATTGTGTCGTGGTTCAAAAAAAGA
>CAYITB010000031.1:0-5679 GCA_964366155.1 uncultured Candidatus Saccharibacteria bacterium | reverse complement strand
TGCCAGCACTTCTTTTGGGCTTCCTCTTTGCTTTCACAGCAAAAAAGTTCAATGATGTCTCTGGGCAAGAAGTGAGTCTCATCCTCACCTTTTGTGGGGGTGCTGCTACATGGCTCGTCTTCTACCTCGCTCGAGGATTTATTATCATTCCCGAAAGAGAGTTCATTGTTATCGAACGACTCGGCCAATACTACCGAGTCAGGAAAGCAGGTATGCACATCTTGTGTTTGCCTGGGCTCATCGATAAGAGGAGCTTGACGGAACGTTACCCGTTTAGAAAGGAACAGCTATACAACAATCTCCCAAATGAAGAAATTGACTTTTTGGGAGGAGCAACTGCCGGCATAGTGGGAGAATGTTTCCTAGGTATTATACCTGAGAAAGAGTATGAATTTACATACTCACAACAAAACCCCATAGAACGAGCAAAGACTCTTCTGAATGATGAGGTGCGTCGCTTTTTTCAGCAACTCACCGTGGAGGAGGCCCTCGTTCAACGCTATGCCATCTGGGAGTCTATCAAAGCAAACCGAGGTGGGGAGCTTGATACGCTCACTAAAGAGCTTAGAGAGGCGGGTGTTTGGCTCGATGACCGTCGGGGAGTGGTTGTCTCTGACATCATCCTTTCGCCAGATCTAATCCATTTGCGCGAGCTACAAATTGAGGGTCAAAAAGAGACCCTTAAGAATGAGGCTCTCGTCGGTGGATACGTCGCATTAGTGAAAGGAGTTTCTGAAGGGGCTAAAATCAGCACCGAGGAAGCTATTAAGTTTGTTAACACGCAAAAATTCCTTGATGTCGCTCCCGATCTAAAAGCAAGCGTTGTGATTGTTGGAGCGTCAGGTGGCATCCAAGGAGTACTGAACACCGTATAAAGAAAGGAGTTCGACTGTGGAAAATACCATAATACTTCTGTTATTAGCAGGTATTTTGGCATACGCTGCGTACCGTGGGCGAAAACCCTATCTGCGGAGCGCTAACACAACAGCCCCAATACCTCCTCCCCCACAAACAGGAACCGCAGTAGCGCCTGTCGCCGCTACGGTTCAGAAAAAGAAATGGGAGTGGAAAAAGTGGGAGTGGCTCATTCCGTTTATGGTATGGGTCATCATCCTTGTCGGCCTCGCTATCAACTTCTCTGACCAATTCTGGTCATGGGTATGGTGGACAGACCACTGGAAACTCGTCTTGGTCACCAACATTGTTGTTCTTGGGTTTGTGATGCTCTGGTACAACGAAGCAGGTAAAACAGGGAAGAGGGTGGCAACAACCGCTCTCCTCTTTATTCTCGCTCTTACCTATGGGACTCACTACCAGTGGATCCCTAAGGATTGGAAGAGTTGGGATTTGCACGAAGTACAGCAAGCTCTCACTTTCCCCCCACCGGTTACGAAGGCATTCCAGTCTCCCGTAGACCATGGGGTGCCGTGGACGCCCGCAACAAACAACGGCAAGAGCGCGCTCCTATGCGTGCTTAAGCCGGGAGAGACGAGTGCTTTCGCACCAGTAGGTTCTCGGCCATTTGAGTTCTCTGCTGACAGCAATCTCATCATCGCTGTCAATGGGAAAGAAAGTTTTTTCTCACGAGACACACATCTCTCTAAACAAGAGTGTGTCGCTCTCGGCACCTACGGTAAGAACCGCCATACATTGCGGTTTAAAAACCCAGAGAAGGAACCTATTCTTGTATCAGTTGTGTTCCAGTAGTACCAAATCGCCATCCCGATGTAGCATCGGGATGGCGATTTTTTTATCTTTCTAAACACTCGCGCACCCTACCGTGTTACAGAGTATATTCATAATCCCATAAACCGAAATCATAATGGCAAGCCCGAGCACTCCCCAGAGCATATGTTGCTTCCCACTAATCTTACGCTTTTCGTCCCCTGGAGAGAGGAGGAACTCCAGCGCCCCATAGAGAAAGTACACGAGTGCCGCGGCAAAAAGAAGTAGCACAAGGGGACGCAAAATCGCTCCCTTGGCATTGTTAATCAATTGAGTGGCCGTAATACCGGAGCTAAAAACCTGCGCAAGTTGCACACTAATGTGACGCCCTAGAATACAGGGACGATCTCGTTTCCAGGCGTAATCCCCGCGTCAATATTGAGAGTAGTTTGGAGAGCCTCAATAATCCCCCAGATAGAGAAGGCAACAAACATAGCAATAGCACCGTAGATCATTATCTTTTTCCCGCTCACTTTTGCCGCCTCATCACCTTGCGCAAAAACATACTTTGCCATCCCCCAAAAGAAGGCTATGACGAGGAGTCCAACAACGATGGGGATAATATTATTAACGATAGTCTGGAGTGGGCCAATGACATTAGTGTCAATTGAATTAACCACTCCTTGAGCAAACACGAAGGAGGGAGCAAGTGTTGATACTATTGTGGAGATATACGTAATTTTTTTCATAATCATATAATGTCTAACTAATAATAGGTATTTATGCAATAGGTACGACCTTTTTATGTTACCACCGTAGTATAGCACAGCCCCATAAGTGGGAAATAGCAAGTTGGGGATTATTGGATAATAACATTGGAGTTAGGGGTAGGAGGCCCCACTGGGAGCCCACTGGGGAAGAAGAATCCCTGAACAAAACGAGAGAGTCCCCAGAGGGAAAAGACAACAAACATCGCAATAACACCCCAGGTCATTAAGGTTTTCCCCCGTTCCATCTGCTTCTCATTCCCTTCAGCAAACACAAAGAGTGCTATCCCAGAAAAGAACATGAGGACAATCAATGAGAAGAGGAGAGGCGCAGTATCAAGCGCTAAATCAATAAAAATCCGCACCAATTCACTAAAATTCTGGGGAGAAGACATATTATGTTGTAGCACCAAGTTGAGTAATAGTCCCTTGGATAGCGGAGGCAATCACATAGGCACCAAGTAATATTGCGGTGCCTACCATAGTCCAGAGAAAGGTCTTCTTGGCCGTTTCTAATTCCGTTGGATTCCCTCGCGCCTTAATAAAGAGGAAACCCGAGTAAATGATGAAGAGAACCGCAATCCAGGTGCCAATGGAAACTGCAATATCTAAAAGCGCCTTAATAAACTCGGGGATGCTGTTAATCCCTGTGAGAGGATTCCCTAGATTGACCGAGAGATCAAGATCTCCAGGACCACCTGTTCCTGTAACAGCATGAACGACCGGAGTAAAAAGTGTAAGAAAATGAGATATCATGGTGCCGTTGGTGTTATTTGGATAGTAGTAAGCGTAGTAAAAATCGTGTTAACAATCAACCACGCGGCAAGTGCGAGCGCGAGGCCAATAACTGCCGTCCAGATGATGCTCTTTGCTTTTTTGCGTTCCCCCTCATTGTTCCCATACATTACCATCAGCGTCCCCGCCCACGCAAGAGCAATAGCCGCGAGCGGCACCGCAAGGCTAAAAAGAAGAAAATCAATGATGTTAGCAACTAATTTAAAAAGATCCGCAAAAGTACAGGCAGTTCCTCCTGTGTTCCCACAAGGGATGATAGGGTCTGCTGCATATGTTATCCCAATAGGAACCATGAGAATAGTAAAAATTATAAGACAGTAGATCAGAGTGTGCGTAAATTGCTTCATTTTTATTACTTAATGAGTGCTTCCAATTCCTTAGTTGCTCGCTCCACCGCTTGAGTAGCGCTCACTTGCCCCGTGAGCATAGACTGTATCATAGTGCCAAAAATAGCATCACTCGCCACAGGCTCTGGGTCGGGCCAGGTACGGAGTGCTATCACCGCTTTATTATATACCGAGGTATTTGGATCACTTGCCGCAATACTCAAAAGATCACGTCGCAAGGGTGGTAGCCCTAGTTCTGCAGAGAGCACGGCATTAATTGGACGAGAACTAAAATACTGTTGGATGAGAGTAGCGGCGGCAGGATTTTTAGATTGCTTCATACGCGCAATACCGTAGAGCCGCCCCACGGTAATTTTTTTAGTTCCATCACGTTGAGGCACCTCGGCAATATCAAAATTAAGATGGGCATTCTGCGCGGCGATACTGCCCCGCTCACTGGCAAAACCAAGATAGAGCGCGAGCTTCCCTGTCCCAAAGAGCATCCGTGAACTCGGGAGCGAACTATTCCACGTGTAGGTTGTCTTTGCGGGATTGGAAAATTGGGTAAAAAAGTTGAGTACCGCAGTAGATTGCGCCTTCCCCTCGTTGGTAGTAAGCGCTACCACCGCTTTCCCCTCGCTCGTACGAGTTATAATCGGATTCCCTGATTGGAGGAGGAGGAGCGTAATGATATCTTTGGCGTGATCAACATTACCATAATCCCCCAAGCCAATGGCGCTCTCCATAATGTTCCCCCGCTCATCAACCTGCGTAAGCCGAGTAAGCGGGCTTGTGCCTGTACTCCCGTCAATAAGTTGAGACCAGTAGCGCGGTGTGTCTGCGTAGCCCGCACGCGCGAGCGCATCTTTGTTGAAATAGAGCACCAATGGATCGGCAACGAGCGGGTACGCAAGAATGCCTGTTTGGGTAAGAAAGATGTTTGCCCCATCCACAAAAGTATCCAAGTACGTACGGAGAGGGGCGGCGGTAAACGGCTGTTCCGCTATTTTATTACTATGCCGCGCAATGAGTGTGTCGGTGATGATGATGAGATCTGGCCCCACACCGCTTGCGAGCGCCTCCACAAGTTCCCTATCAAATTGGTCTACATCTTTCTGCTCATATTTAATAGCGATATTTTGGCCCCGCTCTGAAGTAATGACTGAAATGACTTGCCCGATGCTCTCTTTTGGAAAGGTGCCCCACACAAACACCTCACCCTTTACTGAACTGTTTCCAAATCCAAGCCCCGGCAAGAATCCAGAAAAAGCGAGCACTGAAAGGATGATGGCAAACCCAAAAACAACGAGGAGTACAATCTGGAAGAAATTGAGTTTCTCCATCATAAATTTTATGTCTTAAGTGCGACCACCCCCCAGTGGTGCGCGCCCGCATTAAACTCTTTAGCAATACTAAAACCCGCTTCAGTAAGTATCTTTTTCCCCTCTTCCACGGTAACCACATGAGCAGGAGAGGGGCCCAAGCCCCCAAAGCTCTCCGACCAGTCAATGACAAGCACTTTGCCTCCAATCTTCAGCACCCGCTTTGCCTCAAGGAGGAGCGACTGCTTATCCTCGGATTGGAAGAGTAGGTTGGAGATAATAACCGCATCCATTGTCTCGTCTAAAATTTTTGAGCCACCCACGCGATCTAAATTACCCCAAATAATCTCCACGTTACCTGCCCCCTCCGCCGCCGCGTGCGCCGAGAGTTTGGTGAGGAGCTCCTTCTGCACATCTACGGCGTACACCTTGCCGCGGTCGGTCACGGCGCGCGCGGCGGCGATAGTATAGGCGCCACTCCCCGCTCCAAAATCAGCAACGCGACTCCCCGGCGCGAGTTCCAATTGTGTAATATTTGCTTCGGGGCTCGCAAAGGTACTGTCGCTTGCGATCATACCCCTTCAGTATACTAGAGGAAGGTCAGCGACGCCAACGAGTCACGCTCACGCAACTTCATAATCCGCACTCCCTGCGTTTGGCGCCCCAGTATTGAGATCTCGGCAATGAGCGTGCGTATCACTTGCCCATGTTTTGAGATTGCTACCAATTCAAGGTCGCGCTCGCCCACTACTCGCGCGGCAATCACCTCACCAGTCTTGGGTGTGACCTTCATCGTCTTTATCC
>CAYITB010000030.1:4343-7279 GCA_964366155.1 uncultured Candidatus Saccharibacteria bacterium | reverse complement strand
CAGAACCTTCATCAAAGTTCCATGCGCTTTGAGCGGGAGGAGGAGTCGCTACCTGCGCAGTTTGGAGAGAGGTATTGAGAGAGACATTGACCGCAAAAACAAAAAGGAAAGCGAGCGTTAATGCTCCAACAATTACACCCGTAGCTCGGTGTACCATAACCCCTTTATAGTAGCACGTACCGTGAGAAAATTACTGATTACTGTGGATTACTTACCGCTCACACGCAAGAGCGTCCCGATAGTCTTGAGTACAATCACGATGTCTAGCCAGAAGGAGCGATTTTTGATGTAGTAAAGATCGTACGAGAGTTTATCTTCCGTTGACTCTAGTTCTGGCGCAAAGTGCGGATGCTGTTCGTGATAAATTTGCGCCCACCCAGAGAGACCCGGAGCAATTATATGACGGATATCATAAAAAGGTATCTGCTCGCGGTAGATATTTGCATACTGGGGCATCTCTGGACGCGGTCCCACCAGCGAGAGTTCCCCGCGGAGCACATTTACAAGTTGTGGTAATTCATCTAAGCGCGTACGTCGTAAAAAGCGCCCAATACCAGTCACCTGTCCCTCACGCATGGAACGAAATTTGCGAATGCCGAACACCTTACCCCGCTCGCCCACTCGTTCTTGAGTGATAGTAATAGGCAGTCCGTCCAATAAAAAAATAAATGGGATAACGATGAGTGAGAGTGCGAGGGCACACACACCGAGCACGAGCGAAATACTAATATCCAATATACGCTTAAGCGTGTCATACACCGGTTTTGAGTGACTAGAGATATTTTTTAAGAACCACTCTTCGTTCACATGAGAGAGCGGTTCTCTCCCAAACACGTCCTCATACACATCGACTATGTTTAAAAATCGCACCCCACGATAGAGGAGCGGGTAGAGACTCGCAAGCATTGGCGTGACCGCCGGATCAGAGAGATCAAGAATGAGGTAGTTCACCGGCTCGCTCGGTAGTTCAGAAGGATTCTGCGCATCTACAACGATAAAATTGTAACGTGAATTTGCCGCAAACTCACGCCGGAGCGTAGCCGTCTCTTCGGTAGACCCGAGCACTGCCACGCGCTCACGCCTACCTCGCGGCAAGTACTCCACCAAGTAGCGCCGCCATACAATAATAATACCGAAGGAAGTAATGAGCGTAATAAAGAGAATCGTCTTAGGCTGAATGGCAAAATAGGGAATGAAGTAGAAGAAGGCAATCGCCAAGACGCTGTTGATAGCGTGCGCGCGGAGTATGGTACTTGGCATACGCGTGCGAGCAAACATCGTGTGGTTGCCGTAGAGGTCAAAGATAAAAAAGATGCCGAGCCAGAGCACAAATACGATGCTAAAGGGGGCAAGGTGGGTCGCAAGAAGTGAGAGTGAGGGTATAGAGAGAGCGCGTATGGCAATTGCAACCCACAGCGCTACTATGAGAGCGGCAAGATCACCCACAAAGAGTACCAGAGACTGGGCGCGTGCACGGTATGTCATGGCGGGCACATCATACAATAGATTTTTGAAATATGCTAGAATCTGCGTATGGTACGTTTTGTCATTAAACTCTCTGGAGGGACGTTAAATGCTAAAGAGGCAAACGGCATCCTCTTCCTCGTTGGGATACTTATGAACATCTTTGCGTACATTATTTTTATGCAGACCCCACCACTGTAGTATGAATAAGCGTGGTTTTACCCTCGTAGAGCTTATTGTGGTGATTGGGATCATCTCACTTCTCTCTTCCATCGTGCTCGCGTCACTGGGCAACGCGCGCGCCAAGGCGCGCGACGCACGGAGGCTTGTTGATATGCACAACATTAGGACAGCATTGGAGCTTTATAAAAGTAAGTACGGAGTATACCCTGGTGAAGATACTGTAGCAGGAAGTACATGTGGTGGATACGATGCTGGTTATAAAGATGCAAGTGACCCAGGGTTTATTCCAGGATTAGTAGCTGATGGGATTTTTGGTAAAACACCTGGAGATCCATTAAGTGATGGTTGTGCTGAAGAAGGTGGCGGAGATCATGTGTATAAATACGAATATAAAGAAAACGGGATGCCTGCGTTGGGGTGTCCGAAACCATTCTATATCCTCGGCATTAAGAATATGGAAACAATAACTGGCGCACATCCCTCAAGTCCTGGGTTCCCTGAGTGTACTGGATACTCTCTTGCAGCATTTGAGTGGGCAATCGGTAGCTACGAATAAAATATGAGGAAAATTGTGCTATAGTACGGCACATGCAAACAGGCAGGCAAGCACCGGAAAAGGTGCTCATCGTTATCACTAAGGGTAATTGGGGAGGCGCACAGCGCTATGTTTTTGACCTTGCAACCACCATAGATCCAGAGCACTACAGCGTGATTGTTGCTATGGGAGAGGGAGAGAAGTTGGGGAAACGTCTTATTGAGAGAGGAGTGCACATAGTACCGCTACACTTTGGCACACGCGATGTAAATAAGGGCGATTGGAAGCTTTTTACAGAACTTTTTTCCCTCATCAAGAACGAGCGCCCTACAGTGCTCCACCTCAATAGTTCTAAAATAGGTATTCTTGGGGTCATCGCGGGGAGAATGCTCCGCGTACCACGCATCATTTTTACCGCTCACGGTTGGGCATCGCGCGAGGAGCGCCCGTGGTATGAGCGCGTGAGCATCGCCACGCTCCATTGGCTCACCATAGTACTTTCACACGCGACTATCTGCGTCTCGCGCGATGCGGCCAACGATTTTATCCGCTGGCCATTCTCGGAAAAACGGATCACTATTATTTATAATGGCATCACGGAGCGGCAACTCCCCTCTCGCGAAACGGCGCGAGCCGAGCTCTTGCGTCACGCGCCTAAACTAGCGAGCGCAACGCACGACACTTTTTGGATAGGAACTATCGCCGAGCTCCATCGCAATAAGGGAGTGGACCGTATCATTGCCACGCTCCCCGA
>CAYITB010000030.1:0-4243 GCA_964366155.1 uncultured Candidatus Saccharibacteria bacterium | reverse complement strand
GCAAATTACGTTCTCCTTGCAATCGGCATTGTGTGTATCGTAGCTTCCTTCATCATTCTCCGTGCTACATTCTAAAAAACAGGGATTCACCCTCGTTGAGGTACTCATTGTTATCTCCATCATCGCACTCCTTGCGGGCATCACCATCACCGCCATCGGTCCCGCGCGCAAAAAAGGGCGTGACGCGCAACGCGTGAGCGACCTCGCAAACATCCGCATTGCATTAGCACTCTACAAGAGCGCGAACGTAACATACCCAAATATTACTATTTCAGGTTCACCCACACTTGCTATAAATAACACTGGTGTTTCTTCATATCAAGCAGGGTGGGATAAATTAAAGACGGATCTGGCTCCCTACATATCGCTCCCTACTGACCCTCTTGATAGTGGTACTGGTGCTCCTTGGTCTACCGGTACCAATAATTATCACTATGCATACATAGCTACCAGCTCACCCTATGACCTTGTTGCACGCTTTGAAGACACTAATAATCCTAATCGCTGTCAACTAAAAGATTGGAAAATTCACAGATATAGCGACACTCCTTGGTGTCAAGCGTGGGGTGGTACAGGTTCAAACTACCTCTACGCCGACCACTAGCTACATCCCCAACTGATGGAAGTGAGACTTCCATCAGTTAGCCATATTATCCACATAGAGTTCTTGCTTAAACGGTTCTCTCGCACGATAATAAAATTGTGATAGATACGATATTTCACGTATATAATAGAGGGACTGAAAAGAGAACTATCTTTTTGGATGACAGAGATAGATTACGCTTTATTGCTTCGCTAATTGTCTTTAATTCACAAGACCCTACCGACCCAAACATATACCGCCAACTGATGGAAGTCTCACTTCCATCAGTTGGCTCTGATTTAGATCAACAGTTTGTAGAGCTTATGGCGTTTTGTTTGATGCCAAACCACTATCACCTGATGTTACGACCTAGAATTGAAAATGGATTGACTGAATTTATGAGAAAACTTGGGACTGGTTATACTAACTATTTTAACCTCAAATATGATCGGGTCGGTGCTCTCTTTCAAGGAAAATTCAAATCAAAACCAATACTAACGGATGCACATTTTTTGTGGCTCCCCCACTACATCCATTGCAACCCTTTTGATGGAAGTCTCACTTCCATCACAGAGTACCCTTGGTCAAGTTATGCTAATTATGCTGATAGACCTCAACACACCGACATTGTGGATACTTCTTTTTTAAAAGAATTTTTTACTGACAGCGAAACCTTTAAAAAGGAGACTCGAAACTGGCTTGGCAGTAATAATTCTTCCGTTCAGAGACAGAGAGAGGAACATGATCAAATATCTATTGATTGAACTGATGGAAGTGAGACTTCCATCAGTGAGCCATAATTTTTGTTAATTAAGATTACATCCCTAGGAACTCGTTGTGCACATCGTCACGGTGATAGGCACGCGCGTAACGGCGTATGCTCATTAGGATACCGAGGCCAAGGAACTCGGTAACAAGATGCGAGCCACCGTAACTCATAAAGGGGAGCGGGAGCCCAGTTATGGGAAACACGCCAATATTCATCCCCACATGGATGGCAAAGTGACTCATAAGAAAGATGGCAAATCCAAGCGCATAGAGCGTCTCAAAATTACTCGCTCCAACGCGCGCGATACGCACAATACGCCACAGTACCACCCCAAAAAGGAAAAAAAGAATGAGTACTCCGATAAACCCCCATTCTTCTGCAAAAGCGGCAAAGATGAAGTCAGTCTGATACTCGGGTAAGAACTTGAGCCGCGACTGTGTGCCGAAGCCAACCCCTTTACCAATAAGCATTCCTGAACCTACTGCAATGGTTGATTGATAAGCATTATAGCCAGCACCACGAATATCAGAGAGGGGATTTAGGAAAGAGAGCACTCTCTCTTTTTGGTAGGGCTTGAGCACCCCATTCCACGCCAGCCCAAAAGCAAGTAGCCCTGTGAGGAACACAATCCCTAGGTGTTTAAAAGAAATGCCCGAGACAGCTGTCATTCCTAACCAAATAGTAAAAATAATCATCGCCGACCCAAAATCTGGCTGGAGAAATACTAATATAAAAATAATGAAGGCGTAGAGCCCTGAAATAAGGATGTGTCGGATGTTTGCAATCTCAATATGCCGGCGTGAAAAATATTTTGCGAGGACGAGAATGAGTATGAGTTTTGCAAAATCAACTGGTTGGAGTGATACCCCACCAAAAGAGAGCCAACTCTGCACGCCACGCACCGTGTGCCCAAGTGCAAAGAGAGCGGTGAGGAGGAGCGCAATGGCAACAAAAAGTCCTGCTAGTAATCCCCCACTTTTAAGGAAGCGCCAGTCGATAACCGAGGCAACAAAAAATACCACGAGTGAAATGACAATCCATAAGAGCTGCCGCGTGAGATAGTAATCCGGCCCCCCGCCAAAAGACTCCATGGTGACCAGACCTGCCGCAAGAATGGGAAGAACTGCCACAATAAGTACCCAGTCAATCGAGAGCGCTCGCCGAATATTCCCCATATTTAAAGTGCTCCCGTATCCGCCTGACTAAATGTGTTGATGCGCGGAATGATATCAATACTCGCTGGCGCCACATTAAACGCCTCGCGCCAAACAAAGGAGATATCTTGTCGCGCATCCTTGGGTAAAGACTCGATTAAGGTCGCACTCCCTCCGTAGGCATTCCCTTCCGCATCATAGAGCATTGCCACGAGAGTTATATTTTTAAGAGAGGAAAGAGATTCGTTTACTACCGACGCCATCACTGCTGGTTGAGCGCTATCGCTAAAGATTTTATTAAGGACCGTGAGCGGGAGTGGTGTGGCAGAGAGACGCGCCCAAACAACGGGCTCATTAATGGTGAGTGTTGCATATTTAGGGATGCGAGCTCCCGTAAAAAGATTCCCCTCAAAGAGATAAAAAGTCTCATCACTATTAACAAAAGTACTTCCACTGCGCTTACTGATAGAGATATTTTCTGCATCAAAAATTTCTGCCGTGTAGGAGAGCACTGGTACACCAATATGGTTGTTCTCGTTCCGTACTTTTGCGATTACGTCGTAGTGCCCATCCACCACACGGAATGCGCGCGCCCACTCAACAGTCAAAGTGGTTACCTCGTCACTGCACACGCGAGCGCAGGGCCCGCCGCAATCCACACCCCGCTCTCCTTGATTAAGGACGCCGTCGGAACACGAGAGAGACGGCTTATAGCGGACATAGATGCCGACACTAATAAGTCCCGCCACAAAGAGGAGGAGGGCAAGGATGGAGAGTTGGCGTTTTGTTCTCCAGAGAGACATAGAGAGAGTATAGCAAAAAAGATGTTTGGCGCTTAGTTCCGGCGGCTACCTACTTTCCCCTTTCGAGTATCATCGGCGCAAGAGGGCTTAACTGCCGGGTTCGGAATGGAACCGGGTGTGACCCCTCCGCCAAACCACCAGAACTAAAAGTCAAACATCACTGTATTGTTTATACGTTGTAAATGACATACATTTTTCCTAATAGGAAGAAGTGTCGGCAGATTAGTACGCCTTGGCTGAACGCATTACTGCGCGTACACCGAGCGCCTATCAACCTGGTCATCTCCCAGGTGCCTAAATGATACCTTATCTTGAGACTGGCTTCCCTCTTAGATGCTTTCAGAGGTTATCCATTCCCGACATAGCTACTCTGCGGTGCCCCGGGCGGGACAGCAGATAGACCAGTGGTCGGTTCACTCCGGTCCTCTCGTACTAGGAGTAACTTCTCTCAAGTATCAACGCCTGCAGCAGATAGGAGACCAACCTGTCTCACGCATGTTCTCACACATTACTGTGTGCATTGGACTATACGTTCTCCGATTCGCCAGTTGGCGAACTCGGAGGTCGGTTTGTAGTCTCTACATCCATTTTTAAATGGACTCGGTATTGTCCTCTGTAGGATTTTACCGATAACCCCGACTTCTCACGTAATTTGCTTGTGCAAATTTTACGTGACCGCCGTGATGCGATTGGTTCTATTTAACCGTCCCAATCAAAGATTGGGATTAGGTTCTTTCTCACCCTACATCAAAAATAAATTTTTGATCGGGCAAGTAGACGAAAAAACTAAAACTTTCTCCTCAAAGGGGCTCAAACTGTCCAAAAGACATCCGCCAGTTGGCGGACCCCTCCTGAACGGTTTGAACCCAGCTCGCGTATCTTTTTAATTGGCGAACAGCCAAACCCTTGGGACCTTCTCCAGCCCCAGGATAAG
>CAYITB010000029.1:0-7396 GCA_964366155.1 uncultured Candidatus Saccharibacteria bacterium | reverse complement strand
GTAGAACGGTTCCATGGCATGGAACAGGTCGGGGTTCGACTCCCCGTAGGTCCACAAAATATAAACCCCCTGTCCATTTGGACAGGGGGTAGGAGGCAGGGTTACCGAACGAAGTTTAGGTCGTCCAGTCTTTGCCTATCCCAATCCTCAACGTGGCGGTGAGTTGGGTCCTCTGGTTCGTCGGCCGAGTCCTCGTCCGACCAGAGGTGACGGACTTCTTCCAAAAGATCCCATCCTGTCGCTCCCTGTGCCTGTACCTTCTCCTCTTGCTGTGTCAATCGGTACCGCTTTGCACTTCTTCGCATCTTTCTCATCCCTCCTTGGTATAGTCTAGAAACCGCTATTTTTAAGTGTACCATAGCTGTCTTTATTTGTCAAGTGCTGCAAAAAAAATAACAGCCTCATCCACCATGGCGGATGGATGAGGCTGTGTGAGGGGGTCCCGCTGCGGTTGCGGGGGTGGTACAGCGCGTTCTAATGAGAGATGATACCTAAAGGGTATTTGTTTGTCAATACGCTCTCATTCAGTATAATAGCCGAGTAATGAGTCTCTCTATTGGTATTGTTGGTCTCCCCAACGTGGGCAAGTCCACGCTCTTTAACGCGCTCACACAAAAAGGGGTTCCTGCAGAGAACTATCCCTTCTGCACCATTGATCCATCAGTGGGAGTGGTGGCTGTGCCTGATGAGAGAGTTAATATTCTTGCCGATTTCTCACACTCAAAAAAGCGCATACCTTCTGCAGTAGAGTTTGTAGATATTGCGGGGCTCGTTAAAGGTGCCTCCGAGGGTGCAGGCTTAGGGAACCAATTCCTCTCTCACATACGCGAGGTGGATGCCATACTTGAGGTCGTGCGTATTTTTTCGGCCCAAGGCCGATCCGCCTCGGGTGGACACGATGACGTTATACATGTGTATGATACTGTTGAACCTTTGCGCGACATTCAAGTAATTAACCTAGAGCTAGTTCTTGCCGATATGCAGACGGTAACAAAGCGCCTCGGCTCCATTTCCCGTGACGCAAAACGGGGAGAAAAATCTGCACTCTTGGAACAGTCTGTGTTAGAAAAAATTCGTGTGGTGCTGGAGGCGGAGAAGCTTGCCTCAAGCCTCACTCTTACAGACGAGGAGGAGCTCGTGGTAAAAAGTCTCCATCTCCTCACCAGTAAGCCCATCCTCTATGCGCTTAATGGGAAGGTGGGTGCTGGAGAGGCAGACACCGGTGCTCTCATGCATTATTTAAAAGAGCATAATGCAAATTTTGTGCGTGTTGATGCGCGGATCGAGAGTGAACTCTCTGAACTAGAGGGGGAAGAAAAAATAACTTTTCGCACAGAGCTTGGAGTAAAAGATGATGGCATTAACGCGCTTATTACCGAGAGCTACACAATGCTTGGGCTCATGACCTTTTTTACTACCGGTGAGGACGAGACACGTGGATGGACAATAAAAAAGGGAAGTACCGCGCCACAGGCAGGTGCGGCCATCCATACTGACTTTGAACAAAAATTTATTCGTGCGGAGGTTATTAATTGGCAGGAGCTCTTAGCTGCTGGCTCATATGCAAAAGCACGCGAGCAGGGCCTCATCCGCACCGAGGGCAAAGACTATATTGTCAAAGACGGTGACGTGATTGAGTTTAAAATTTAAGAAAATCATTAGTTTAATTTTATCAACATGAATATCGAAATAGATTACAACCCAGCACCCAGTGATTCATATTTTATTTCGGTAAGCCTCAATGAAACGGACGCTGTCTCATTCGACTACACGAGTAAAGGCTATAGAATACTTAAACAAGTTTTGATTGATCACAAGGTAATGAAAGACGATCAAAAAATAACGAGCGAATGGGATGCGTTGGTAATCGAAAACGGAAAATTCGTAAAACGATATCATGTGAAGTGGATAGATATGGATAGAAAAGATTGGGTTAATGATGAAATCTGGGAGACGGTTGCAGAAAAGCCATTACCGTCAGAGATAAAAAATAAACTGCTGATGTACTCCCAACTCATTTCAGACAGATATGAGGATTTAAATACTATCAAGAAAGAAATGGATGACTTCCAGGACTTGTTAAAGACTGAAGTCAACAAATTTCTGGCTTCCTAGAAGATGGTAGTGTTGTAGAGTTTAAAATCTAACATAATAAAGTTACGACGGTCGTGATATAATTATTATATGCGGGAGAGGGGAGATAATGAGCGCTTGAGTACAATTGGGTATGCAATCCTTGTTGTTATTGGTGCTGTGGGTATTATTGCTGTTGGGGCGGTTGCTCCCGGGTGCATAAAACTCTTGGGCTATGCCTTACGGTATCAATCACAAAAGCGGTATTACATAAATAAAGTTGTCCAGCGCTGCATTAATCGAGGATTACTTATTCGTAAAAAAACTTCACAAGGGATACAGCTACGGCTTACACCAAGAGGGCAGGAAATTTTAAAACTCTATGAGGTAGAAAAACTTTCTATCAAAAAACCAAAACGGTGGGATAAAAAGTTTAGAGTTATTATCTTTGATATTAAGGAAAAGCGTCGTGGTATTCGCAACAGATTAAGATTATGGCTCACTCATTTAGGATTTGTGCGGTTACAACAAAGTGTGTGGGTGTACCCCTATGAATGCCAGGAGGTGGTTACGCTCCTTAAGGCGCACTTTCATGTGGGAAAAGACATTTTGTATTTAACAGTAGAGTCGATAGAGAATGATAAATGGATTAGGGAACGCTTTAATCTATCATAATAAAGTTATGACGGTCGTATTACTATTGTTATGTAGGAGTGTTATGTGATAGGAGAGCGCCTGAGGAGGGATTTGGTTAGGCAAAAGAAAAACCCCCGCCTAAGGACTTACATCTCGTCTCGTAGTGATAGCACAGAGACGTGATACCTTAATAGCGGGGGTTCCGTAGGTGTTAGGGCATCCTTGTGAGGATCCTACATTGCTGCCCCATGGCTGTTTCCTCCCTCGTGTATGGATATGTGCTATTCAATTACCATCTTAGCATGCCCCTAGTTTTTTGTCAAGCTCCTTGGAATGGGGGGTCTAAAATTGACTTTTTGGGGGTCTATACTATCTTGTAGGGATATGTCCACAAACACAAAAACAATCCTCTGGGTTGTCGTCCTTATTATTATCATCGGTGGTGGCTACATGCTCTATAATTCAAATAGAGAGCCCGCAGACACAAGTCCTATTAAAATCGGCTTCATCGGCCCATTGACAGGTGATGGTTCATCTATCGGAACCGTCAATCGTGTGGCCGTGGAGATAGCCGCGGAAGAAATAAATCAAAAAGGTGGCGTTGAGGGACGCAAATTGGAAGTTGTATACGAAGATGGACGATGCGACTCCACTACAGCAACAAAAGCAGCTAATAAACTAATAAATATTGATAAAGTTTCTGCCATTGTCGGGGGTCTCTGTTCAAGTGAGACATCGGCATTTGGACCAGCCGCAATGGATAGTAAAGTTATTGTCTTTAGTTATGGATCGTCTGCGCCAAGTTTAAGTAAGCTGGGTAAATACTTTTTCCGCAGTTACCCATCAGATTCATTCCAAGGTATTTTTGCCGCCGAATACGCTTATAACACACTTAGGGCGCGGAAGGTAGCAATCCTTTATCATAATAATGATTGGGGTACTGGTATTAAAGACGTTTTCATCAAGCGCTTTAAAGAGCTTGGTGGTGAAATTCTCGTAGAGGAGGGAGCACCACAAACTGTAAAAGATTATCGAACACAGCTTGCAAAGATAAAGGATGTAAAAGCTGATGTTATTTATGCTCCTCTGTATCCTGATGGTTCTATTGTTGCGCTTACTCAAGCACAAAATCTCGGTATCTCCACAGTCTTTCTTGGTGGTGATGCATGGGGAGACCCAAAGATGCAGCAAGCCGTCAGTGGCCGAGGAACGTTATACTTTGTTGAGGCAGATATGCTGCTCACTGATGAGTTTAAGGCAAAAATCTTAGCTCGGAGTGGTGGCGATCAGGTTCCTCTCGGCACAGCAAATGCATATGATAATGTTTACATTATTGCGAGTGCTATCGCTAAAGCAGGCACAGACCCAGATATGCTCGCAAACACCATCCGAGCTACCCGTTACACTGGTATTTCTGGAAATATTGAATTTGATGAGAATGGAGATCTTAAAACCGCAAGCTATGTAGTGAAAAAGATTGAGAATGGTTCAGCAGTAGTGGTCAAGTAACAACAGTACTTACTTAGCGTGGACATCATCCCACAACTTATTGTTAATAGTATTATTGCTGGCGCGATTTATACACTAATCGCGCTTGGCTTTAACCTTATCTACGGGACGGTTAAGTTTTTTGATCTGGGCTACGGAGCACTAGCCACTGTTGGTGGCTACAGCGTCTTCCTTTTTTACAAAGAGCTTGGGTTTAATCTCTACCTCAGCGTGCTCATCGCGCTCCTCATTACTGGCTTAATTGGGGTGCTCCTCAATTGGTGCATTTATGAGCCCCTGCGCCGGCGTAAGGCCTCAAGCATGGTGCTCTTGGTTGCCTCACTGGGAGTGCTTACCATGCTCCAAGCCATTATTGCGATCCTCTTTACCAGCCAATTCCAAACACTAACCCGAAACAGTGGTGTGCAGCGCGTATTTGAGATTAACGGAGCCGTTATTACTGGCACACAAACCATTATTTTGGTAACGGGGCTCCTCATTATGGCAGGGCTTGCGCTCCTCTTGCACTACACGCGCTTTGGCAAAGAGATCCGCGCCATTAGTGATGACGAGGAGGTCGCAAAAATTGTTGGTATTAATACCTCATATGTTGTGAGCGGAGTATTTTTTATTGGGTCAGCCATTGCGGGCTTTGCGGGCGCACTCATTGGTTTTGATACCGGCATAGAGCCTACGATGGGACTCTCACTTTTACTCAAAGGAGTGATTGCGGCCATCATTGGTGGAGTGGGTAACGTGTACGGCGGAGTGTTGGGCGCCTTCCTCCTTGGTTTTGTGGAGAACTTTGGCATTTGGCAGATCTCGGGTGAGTGGAAGGATGCAATCGCCTTTGCGCTCCTGCTCATCTTCCTCCTCTTCCGCCCCCAAGGTATTTTTAAACGGTAGCTATGGAGTACCTCATCCATCTTGCAATCTTAATTGGTATTTACGGCATCCTTGGCCTCTCGCTTAACCTGGTGGTTGGCTACACAGGGCTCCTCTCTATTACCCACGCTGCTTTTTATGGCTTGGGCGCCTATGTAACCGCCATTTTGCTGACCAGCTTTGGAGCTAACTTTTTTGTCGCCCTAGTTGCCGGCATGATTATTACTGCGCTCGTGAGCCTTATTATTGGGGCCACACTCTCGCGCTTTAGAGGTGACTACTACGCGCTCGGCTCCTTTGGGTTTAACGTCATTTTCTACAGCATCTTCCTCAATTGGCAGGAGCTCACACGGGGACCATTGGGCATCCCCGGCATTGCGCGACCCTCACTCTTTGGGTACAGCTTCTCCAGCAGTACTTCATTTTTACTGCTCACGCTCGCTTTGCTTGCGCTCGTGTATGCGTGCGCTCACTTTATTAGTAGCTCCTCGTTTGGGCGTGTGTTAAAAGCAATTCGGGAGGATGAGGGGGCCATCCAAGTGTTTGGTTACCACAGTGCGTATTACAAGCTCACTATTTTTGTGATTGGTGCCATGATGGCGTCTGTGGCAGGTGCGCTCTTTGCAAGCTACATTACTTTTATTGACCCCTCCACCTTTACGCTTAATGAATCCATTTTTATTTTAGCAATTATCATTTTAGGAGGCTTGGCAAACAATAAAGGCGCAGTGCTGGGCGCCGCCTGTCTCATATTATTGCCTGAACTTTTACGCTTTGTGGGCTTTCCCTCTGATGTTGCGGCCCAAATGCGCCAGCTTGTGTATGGGCTCCTTTTGATTATACTAATGCTCTATAGGCCCCAAGGGCTCATAGGGGAGTATAAATTATAAACTAATCTTCTAGTTTGTATGAAAAACTTCACCAACTACGCTGGCGTTTCTGGAGAACTTACTATTGCGCCCGATGGGAGAACCTATCTTCCAACCGCTTTGTTTGAACTAAAAAACGGTCAGGTGACTCGCCTCTCTCCTTTACCATAAATGCCTACAAGTTTGATTCAACTTACTAAGTTTGTTACAGTGGAGTCATGTTGATTGATTGGACAAAAATCTATAAGAAATACAAAGGGTTATGGGTAGCTTTGAAAGATGATGAAGTGACTATAGTAGGAAGCGGTAAGACCCTCAAACAAGCTCTCAATCAAGCCAAAAAAAGCGGTTACCCCGAACCGATTATGATGCGTGTGCCTGACAAGCTCATAACCTTTGCTGGGTATAATGAAATTTAATTATAAGAAACTCGCGTCAGGAATCCTTAGACCAATTATCCCGATTGAAGTAGGTTATAAGGACGAGCGAACAAAATATTTTGCGTTAATTGATTCTGGCGCAGATATTTCTCTCTTTGATGCCGAGGTAGGGGAGTCAATTGGGATTGATATAACGAGCGGGGAAAAATCTTTGATCGGCGGTATTACTGAAGGGGAAAGTCAGCCGTATTATATTCATTCAGTGAAAATTACTATTGGTGGTTGGGAGTATAAAACAAAAGTTGGATTTATGCCCACTCTATCAAAACTGGGGCATGGCTTACTTGGTCAACGAGGTTTTTTTGATTTATTTAAGGGCGTTAAATTTGAATTTGATGGCACAAGAGGAGAGATTGAATTAAGGCGTAAATAATAAATTATGTCCTTATTGGCTACCAAACACATAAGTAAACACTTTGATGGGGTGGCGGCGGTGGACCACCTCTCGCTTGAGTTTAAGGCGGGCACCATCACTGGCATTATTGGGCCCAATGGCTCGGGTAAGAGCACGCTGGTGAACCTCCTCACCGGAGTGCTGCCATATGACGCGGGCACCATTGTGGTAGGCGATGCCGTAACGGTAAAGAACATTAAACCATATGAAGCAGAGGAGTATGGTATTACGCGCACCTTCCAAGACGTGCGCTTGTTTGAACAGATGCCGGTGTTAGATAACATCCTTGTGGTGCTCACTGAGCGTACGGTGTTTAATGCTCTGTTTGAAAAACATTCCCAATTCCATCTCACTGAGGCAGAAAAAGTTTTAAAGAGAGTTGGTTTGTGGGAAAAGCGCCATGAACTTGGTGCAAACCTCTCCTACGGTCAGCGCAAATTGCTTGAGGTGGCGCGCGTGCTTGCCATGCTCACTGGCGGGGGGCAGGAGGCAGAGATCATCCTCTTTGATGAGCCCTTTGCAGGGCTCTTCCCTGAGATGATTAAAATTGTGTCTGAGGTCATTAAAGAGCTCAAGGGGCATGGCAAGGCGGTGGTGCTCATTGAGCACAA
>CAYITB010000028.1:0-7749 GCA_964366155.1 uncultured Candidatus Saccharibacteria bacterium | reverse complement strand
AGCTTTTTTTGTTCGGGTGCGGCCAGAGCGCAAGAGTTCTACTTTGGGCTCACTGTTGATGATGGTCACCGACACGGCGCCTCCCTCTTTTATTTTTTGCGCAATAATAAACTCCGCAACAGGATTTAATATTTTATCTTGGATGAGCCGCTTCAATGGGCGCGCGCCGTAGTGTGGATCGTACCCCTTCTCTCCTAGATACGCGAGTGCCTCTTCGGAAACTTCCAACGCAATATCTTTTGCCTTCAGACGATCGGCAACAATAGTGATCTGGTTCTTCACGATGCCCTTAAGCACCTCCTTCGTAAGGATGTTGAAAAAGATGATATCATCTACGCGGTTTAAGAACTCGGGTTTAAAGCGATCTTTCAAACTCTCCATGATACGCTCTTTTATGTCATTATTATTTTGAGTAGCGGTCCCCTCGTTAAAACCAAGCGAGCTCCTACGATTGAGAGCGTCACTACCAATGTTAGAAGTCATAATAATGATGGTGTTTTTGAAGTTGACCACACGCCCTTTTGAGTCGGTGAGCCGTCCATCATCAAGCACCTGCAAGAGAATGTTAAAGACCTCGGGATGCGCCTTTTCAATCTCGTCAAAAAGTACCACCGAGTACGGACGGTGTCGCACCATCTCGGTGAGCGCTCCCCCCTCTTCATACCCCACATAGCCCGGCGGCGAACCGATCATTTTTGAGATGGCATGCTTCTCCATATACTCGCTCATATCCACGCGGATAAGTGACTTTTCGTCATTGAACATAAATTCCGCGAGTGCTTTGGCAAACTCCGTCTTCCCCACCCCCGTAGGACCAAGGAAAATAAAGGAGCCGATGGGTCGCTTGGGGTCGGCCATACCGGCACGCGATCGCTTTACCGCGTCGCTCACTTTTTTGATCGCCTCATCTTGCCCAAGCACGCGCTTGCGGAGATCCTCGTCCATGCGCGTCAACTTCTCCGCCTCCTCCTCAAGCATGCGGCGTACGGGGATACCAGTCCAACGAGCAACCACTCCGGCAATGTCTTCTTCGGTCACATCTTCCTTAGTGATCTTGCGGAAGCTCTGCAATTTTTTAAGTCGTGTCTCTTTTGCTTTGAGTTCCTTCGTAAATTCGGGGATGCGCCCATAGCGGATCTCTGCCGCCTTACCGAGGTCAGCGCTCATCTCTGCCCGCTCCGCCTCCGTACGCGCATGCTCCAATTGCTCCTTTAGATCACGGATGCCACCGATGGCTTCCTTCTCATTCTCCCATCGCAATTCCAACTCCCCCGTTTTCTCACGGAGATTTGCAATCTCTTTTTCAATTTCTTTCACACGTGCTTTTGCTTTATGGCTCTCGTGTGAGAGCACCTCCTCTTTGAGAGCCTCCTTTTCTACCTCAAGACGCATAATATCGCGCTGGGCACGCTCCAAAACCTCCGGCTTATTCTCAAGTTCAAGGCGGAGCGCTGATGCCGCCTCATCAATCAAGTCCACCGCCTTGTCGGGGAGAAAGCGGTCTGCGATGTAGCGCGAGGAGAGGTTCACCGCGGCAACAATGGCATCATCCGTAATGCGAATGCCATGGTGGAGTTCATACTTCTCTTTGAGTCCGCGCAAGATGGTAATGGCATCCCCCACTGACGGCTCTTCCACTAGCACCGGTTGGAAGCGACGTGTGAACGCTTGATCCTTTTCAATATGTTTTTGATACTCCTTTAAAGTGGTGGCCCCCACCGCGCGCAAGTCACCGCGCGCGAGCGCGGGCTTGAGCATATTGGAAGCGTCAAGCGCGCCCTCGGCGGCACCCGCACCTACAATAGTGTGGAGCTCGTCCATAAAGAGAATAATTTTATTCCCCGCCTTTTCTATCTCCTTTAAAATATTTTTGAGTCGTTCCTCAAACTCTCCACGGTATTTAGTTCCCGCCATAAGGAGCCCGAGGTCAAGCGAGACAATTTCCCTATCTTTAAGTGACTCGGGTACATCGTTCTTTGCGATGCGCTGGGCAAGCCCCTCCACGATTGCCGTCTTCCCCGTCCCCGCCTCGCCAATCAAGATAGGATTATTTTTTGTGCGGCGCGAAAGGATTTGCATCACGCGTTTAATTTCTTCATCGCGGCCAATTACCGGATCAAGTTTATCTTGCCGCGCGAGCTCGGTAAGATTTTTTGTATACTTTTCCAAATTGCGGAGCTTCTTGGTACCCACACTGCCATCCATACCGCTACTGCGCAATTCCTCAAGTACACGCACTACTCCATCCTTCTGCACGCGGAAGCGGGTCAAAATTTCTTTCGCTTGGCTCGGCACCTCAAGGAGTGCGAGGAGAAGGTGCTCGGTAGACACAAATTCATCATGCATCGCGCTTGCAATCTTCCCCGACTGGTCAAATATGTGCACAAGCTCTTGGGTGAGATAAATTTGGTACGAGGGAGAGAGCACGGGCGAGCCTTCCGGCGTTTCCAGCGAATCAATCACATAGTCAGAGAGGAGCATGGTATCTACCTCAAGCTTATCAAGGATGGTCAGCACCACACTCTCTTCTTGGGTGAGAAGCGCGACGAGGAGATGGACGGGGTTCACCTGATTTTGCCCACGCTCAATAGCCAATTCGTGTGAACGGCGTATTGCTTCCCGGGCTTTTGTAGTGAAGTTATTAAATGGAGGCATAGTTTATGTATGCATAATTAGTCACAGACTATTGTACAACTCTTATTTTATAGAGTCAAGGAGCTTTCGGAGCTGATAGAGCCCCAATGCCGTGCGCTCTTGCACCGCAATCCCAATAAGTTCTCCGTGGATATCAACGAGGGGGCCTCCGATAGACGCGGAAGTAATGGCGTTGGAGCGTATGGTTTGTTCCGTTGTGGTACTCCCCGCAACGTTAGTAATAATACCAACCGAGAGGACACGATCGCCGCTCCCGTCAGTAGAGAGCGCGATAGAGGTTTGCCCAGGGGAAGCCTCTCCTTTAGAGAAAGCGATCGCGGAGAGATTGAGTGAGGTTCCCGTAGGAACGAGCGGGGTATATACCGCAATACTATTTTTCTCGTCCGCTTTCACAAATTTAAGCGCTACAGAAGCTCCATCTTTATCTTTGAGTATATAGGCAGTGTCAGAGTGCGCGCCATTATCTGTTGTGATGAGATAGTTACCGGCAACAAAAAAGCCGGGTTGAGTGCTCGTACTTTGTGTGCTATAGAGCGTTACTACCGAAGGACTTGCCTTCCTCACTGCTTCCACCACAAGATCATCAACGCTAATAACTTTTGATACCTCCTTCACCGTCGTGCTTCCCGGGATCACTTTTTCCACGGTGCGCTCTACTACACGATTGATTGTCTGGGTTATATTTACCGGCGCCTCTTGCATAAGAGAGACTGTGGTAATACCAGTTGCCATTGAGGTTACAAAGCTCACCAGAATGGCAAGGAGGATAACTTGACTATTATTGAGATCATCCATACGTTTATTATTGTGTGCGCTGTACAAAACGCGCACTTACTTCATTCCACTGTATCACATTCCAAAAAGCAGTCACGTAATCAGCACGCCGATTTTGATAGAGGAGGTAGTACGCGTGCTCCCACAGATCAAGCACAAGCAGTGGCACTCCCCCATTCCCCAGAGGTGTATCTTGATTTTGTGTTGTGGTAAGAGAGAGCGTCTCACCATCTTTCATAAGCCAGAGCCACCCCGAACCAAAAAGTCCGAAAGCTTTCTCACTCCACATTTTTTGAAAATTCTCAAACGAGGAGAAAGATTGGATTAAAGCCGCGTTGAGCTCTGGGCTTGGAGTAGTAGAGCTACTCTGTGGGCCAATGAGCGTCCAAAAAAGCGAATGATTGTAGTGACCACCTCCGTGGTTGTGTACTGCTATGCGGATATCGTCGGACACACCCTCGAGATGCGCGAGCATATCCTCAAGCGGACTATCGGCGAGCTTTGGGTGTCCTGCGAGCGCGGTGTTTAATTTATCAACATAGGTTTGATGGTGCTTGCTGTGATGAAGTTCCATCGTGCGTGCATCAATAAAAGGCTCTAGTGCGTTATACGCGTACTTTAATTGCGGGAGTGTGTGCATGAAGACAGTATAGCAGAGACCTGTTCAACGATACACTCAACATCAACGTGTGTTGCACCACGGCCAAGTGTAAAACGCACAGCGCCGTCAACGCGCCACGGCTCCTCTGGAGCAATTGCCCGCATCACATGCGATGCACTTTTCGTGCGCGAGCTACACGCGCTCCCTGTTGCGACAGCAATACCGCGACGGTCAAGCTCAATGACCATACGCTCCCCAGTGATGCCACGGAATGATGCGTGCACATTGTGTGGGAGTCGGTGGCGCAGTGATCCATTAACCACAGCACCGGGGAGTGCACTTATTTTTTGTATCAAGTCATCACGCAAACGTGAAAGTCCTGCACTTTCCGCTTCCCGCTCTGCCTCGCAAATGGAGAGTGCTTCAGCAAATCCCCCGATAGCAGAGACGTCTTGCGTGCCAGAACGCAAACCGTGCTCTTGCCCACCACCAAAGAGAAGCGGCGCACAATTAGTTCCCGCGCGAATAACGAGACAACCCGCCCCTCGCGGCCCATACACCTTGGCGCCGCTCATACTCATAAGATCAACACCGAGTGTTTCAACAAAAAGTGGCATAAACCGCGGCGCTTGACAGGCATCCGTGTGAATGTAGGGGTACACGCTCCCTCTTTTTTCGCGCTCCGCGCGCACGGCACGCGTAATGTCACGGAGCGGCTGAAGAACGCCGATCTCGTTGTGTGCAAAGTGGAGAGAGACGAGAACCGTATCAGGACGTAATGCCTCAATCATTTGCGAAACACTGATGAGCCCCTCACTATCAGGCTTAAGGAGAGTCACTGTGCACCCGCGTCGCTCCAGCTCCTCAACCGTAGAGAGAACAGAGGCATGCTCTATTGTGCTCGTTATAATATGCCCTCCTCGTCGCGGGAGCGCGTCAATAACACCACAAAGAGCAAGGTTATTACTCTCGGTACCACCAGAGGTAAAAACGACTTCGTAGGATTTCACCCCACAAAAGGTCGCTACGCGCCGCCGCGCCTCCTCTAACGAGGCATATGCCTGCTCTCCTTCCGCATGGATGCTCCCCGGATTCCCCCAGGTCTCATAAATAAGACGCTCCACTACGCGATGGACACGCGGATCAAGCGGCGTTACGGCCGCGGTATCACAGTAGAGACGTTGCATGGGACAATTGTATACCTATATAAAAATGAGTATACTCTAGGAGGTATGGATCCGGTAACGACAATCTATGCGCTCATCGCTACTATTGTCGTGCTTATAGGGTGGATTATATGGCTTGAGATCCGCCTTGAGAGGCTCTTCCGAGGGAAGAAAGCCCAAAATTTGGAACACGTACTCATTGATATGGGCACCTTCATGGATGAGCTCGATGCCGCCCATCGTAAGATTGAGGCACGTATGGAAGAGATGAATCGCCGCCTCCGTAGGAGTATTCAGGGAATAGAGACCGTACGTTTTAATCCCTTCAGCGACGCGGGAGGAAATCAGAGCTTTGCAACAGCGCTCTTGAGCGAAGAGGGGGATGGCGTCGTTATTTCATCACTCTATTCGCGCGATAAGGTGTCTGTGTACTCCAAACCGATCCGAAGTCATGAGAGTGAGTTTCCTCTCACTAAAGAAGAGCAAGATGCGCTCGCCCGCGCAAAGCGCTAACGAACTACCATGTCTCCGACAGTATGCAAAAAAAACCACCTCAAAACACCAAGCATTCACGCGCACCCATTGTTGCTGTTATGGGGCATATTGATCATGGCAAGTCAACACTCCTTGACTACATCCGCAAGACAAGCGTAGCCGCGAGCGAAGTGGGTGGCATTACCCAGCACGTGAGTGCCTATGAGGTAGTACACCTGCCTGACGGCAAGGCAGGCGCGGATAAAAAAATTACCTTCCTCGACACTCCCGGGCACGAAGCTTTTCAGGCGATGCGAGAGCGTGGCGCCGCCATCGCCGATATTGCGGTGCTTGTTGTTGCGGCAGATGATGGTGTAAAGACACAAACCATAGAAGCGCTCAAGGCAATCAACGAGAGTAAGACTCCCTACATTGTTGTCATTAATAAAATAGACAAAGCAGGCGCTTCGGTAGATCGTGCAAAACAGACACTTGCGGAGCAGAGCGTGCTTGTTGAAGGATATGGCGGAGCAATCCCCTGTGTCGCGCTCTCCGCAAAAACAGGCGAGGGAGTGGACGATCTCCTCGACATGATTGCGTTGGTTACCGAGATGGAAGAGCTATGTGATACCCCCGAGGAGCCGGCAAAAGGGTATGTACTAGAAAGCTCACTTGACCCGCGCACCGGCGCGCTTGCAACCCTCATTATCCGATCAGGAAAACTTAGCGTTGGAGACTGTGTTGCCGCGGGGAAGCATCTTGCAAAGGCAAAAAAATTGGAGAACTTCCTCGGAGAATCAATTAAGGAAGCGCACGCTTCCTCTCCGGTGCGTATATATGGCTTTAGTACCGTACCGAAGGCGGGAGAACCTTTTACCACTTTTGCGAACAAAAAAGACGCGGAAACGTATTGCGAGCAAACAAAACACGCGACTCAAGAGCACACACCCGATGCTGAAGTAGTAGAGACTCGCTTTGAGCTCCCTATCGCGATCAAGACAGACGCCTTTGGCACACTGGAGGCAGTAAGACGTGAGGTAGAAAAACTTGCAACCGAGAGAGTGTGCCCAACGATCATCCAGAGCGGTATCGGCGCTATTACTGAAAATGATGTGCGTGTGGCAAGCGCTTCTCCGCACGCTATTGTGCTCGGCTTTACCGTTAAGGTGGAGCGTCCTGCGCAAGATCTAGCAGATAAGTTAGGCATTACCGTGGCAACTTTTGACATTATTTACAAACTCTCGGAATGGCTCTCCGAAGAGATAGAGAAACGCGCTCCGCGCGAGCAGGTGGAGGAAACTGTGGGTAAAGTAAAAATTCTTAAACTATTTGCCGCAGACAAGGGAAAGCAAGTGATTGGTGGTGAGATGTTGGAAGGTACAGCACGCAAGGATTATGGTGCAAAAATTATGCGTCGGAACAACGAAGTGGGGAGGTGCCGCATTGTTGAACTCCAAAAAGATCGTTCTGCCGTGAGCGAGGTGAGCGCGGGGAGTCAATGTGGTCTCCAAGTAAAATGTGATATTGACGTTGCCGCCGGAGACGTGCTGGAAGTGTTTGCGGTTGTAGAGCGCTAGAGGTATAGTGAGCCCATGCGTAAACGGATACGGACAGAGTCGTTGATTACCGAGCTTGCGGGTGTTTTTTTAAATGAACGCACGACGGGGAAATCACTCCTAACGGTAGTAGACACGCGGCTTTCCGATGATGGAAAAAATGCGCAAGTGTTTGTGTCCGTTTTTCCTGCGGAACACCAAAAAGAGGCTCATAGCTTCCTCATGCGGCAGGGGGGAGAATTCCGCACCTATCTCGCGGTGCGCGCGCGACTGCGCACCATCCCGCGTATTGAGTTTATCCCGGGAGAGAGTATGGCACCCTTAGAATAGAGATTGAAAGGTGAATAGTAAGGCGTGGTGGCGAAGTGGTAACGCAGGAGTCTGCAAAACTCCCATGCGCGGGTTCAATTCCCGCCCACGCCTCATCGCCTGGGTGGATGAAAACTAAACTACTTTAGTTTTCATCCGAACGAAGTGAGGTGGCCGACACCCGGGCGCTAGATCGGAAGAGCGTCGTGTAGGG
>CAYITB010000027.1:0-7860 GCA_964366155.1 uncultured Candidatus Saccharibacteria bacterium | reverse complement strand
CCCTTGGCGGTGTTGCCAAGCACCATACCCTCATACACCTCAGTGTTGGCACCAACGTAGAGCGTGCCGCGTGTTTGTAAGTTGGCAAGCGAGTAACCCAGCGCTTTGCCCTTTGCCATGGAGTACATAGAGCCCACCGAGCGTCGCTCAATTTCACCGGCGTAGGGCTTAAAGCCAACAACACGACTAGAGAGTATCCCCTCGCCCTTAGTATCAATTATAAATTGCCCACGATAGCCCAGCAGTCCGCGCGTTGGCCCCTCAAAGGTAAGCCGCGCCATAGTGCCCTCGTGCTTGACCCCCGTCATCAGCACTGCGCGGGAAGAAAGTTTTTCAATCACCGAGCCCTGCGACTCAAGTGGCACATCCACCGTCACCTCCTCAAAGGGCTCCGACTTTACGCCATCAATCTCTTTAACAATAACCTGCGGTTGCGAGACCTGCAGTTCGTAGCCCTCGCGACGCATGTTCTCCAAAAGGATAGCAATGTGGAGCTCACCGCGCCCCGACACGCGCAACACATCCTCACTAAAATCAACATGGAGCCCCACGTTCACCTCAAGCTCCTTCTCCAAGCGCTCGCGGATTTGGCGACCCGTCACAAACTTGCCCTCTCTGCCAGCAAAAGGCGAATCATTAACCAAAAAGTTGAGTGTAATGGTTGGGTCATCCACATGGATGGAGGGCAATGCCTCCGTATCGGGCTCACTGCAGATAGTATCGCCAATGTAGATGGAAGGGAGCCCCGCGATCATCACAATGTCCCCCGCCTCCACACGCTCCACCTCCGTGCGCGTGAGCCCCTCAAAAGTAAAAAGTTTGTTCACCTTCCCCTGCTCCACCGTGCCATCTCCCTTTTTTATAAACACCTGTTCCCCCACAGAGAGTGTGCCCTCATACACGCGGCACACACAGAGGCGCCCGAGATAATTATCGTAGGCAAGGTTAAATGGTTGCGCGCGCAGGGGCAAGGTGGTGTCGTGCGCCGCCACCGGCACCTGCTCTAAAATTACATCAAGGAGTGGTTCTAAATTTACCTGCGGATCGTTGGGGGCACGCATGGCGACACCCGTTTTGCTCACAGCATAGACAGTGGTAAATGCGAGTTGCTCGTTGCTGGCACCCAAATCAAAGAAGAGTTCCAAGACCTCGTCGTGCGCACGGTGGATGTCCGCCGCCGTTTTATCAATTTTGTTGAGGACCACAATGGGCCTATGCCCAATCTCCAAGGATTTTTTGAGTACAAAGCGCGTCTGCGGCATGGGACCCTCCTGCGCGTCTACTACGAGGAGCACGCAATCAATGGAGCGCAGCACGCGCTCCACCTCGGAGCCAAAGTCGGCGTGACCGGGAGTGTCCACGATGTTGATCTTGGTGCCCTTGTAGAGGATGGAGGTATTTTTGGAATAAATAGTAATGCCGCGCTCAAGCTCAAGCGCGTTAGAATCCATACTCACCCCCTCGGCCACCATACCCGTCTGCCGCATGAGTGCGTCAGTGAGAGTTGTTTTACCGTGGTCAACGTGAGCAATAATGGCGATGTTCCTAATTTCCATTTAGATTTTTTCCGAAGGCAAATAATAACACACTTTCTCCGCTTATGCTACACTCTCTCCCATATGGAGGAATCAGATTACCCTATCCGCATCAATAAATATCTGGCGCGACAGCGTATTGCTACGCGCGTGGGTGCTGATGAGTTGGTAAAAGCGGGCAAAGTGCGCATCAACGGCAAGCGTGCCGTGCTTGGCCAGATGGTGCAGAAAAGCGACAAAGTGGAGGTGATAGAGTCCAAGCAATCCGCCAGCCGGCGGAGCACATACCGCTACTTTGCCTACCATAAACCAAAAGGGGTAGTGACCCACTCACCGCAAGGGGGTGAGCAAGATATTGTGACGGTAAGCAAGCTTAAGGGAGTCTCCCCTATTGGCCGCTTAGATAAAGATTCCTCCGGCCTCATTATACTCACCAACGACGGGCGGGTAACAGACCGACTCTTAAACCCTCGTCATGAGCATGAAAAAGAGTATGTGATAGAGACCACGGAGCACCTGCGCTCTAGTTTTAAAAAAAAGATGGAGGGTGGCGTCAACATTGGTGAGGGAGTTACCAAGCCCTGCACGGTACGCGTTACTGGTGAGCGCTCCTTCCGCATTACTCTGACGGAGGGGAAGAAGCATCAGATCCGCCGGATGGTGTCTGCGCTTTTTAATGGTGTGCACTCACTCAAGCGTGTGCGCATTGGTAACATTAAATTAGAGCGCCTCGCCTCCGGCGCCCACCGACAGATAGAAGGTGAAGAACTCTCCACCTTCCTCAAACAACTAGATTTAGCGTAATTACCCCTTCAACTTCTCTGCGTCATCCTTGGAGAGGAATTTGAACATGTTCCCCCCGCACTGTGCACACTTACCCTTGGCGGAGTAGCGATTATTCTTCTCCGTCACTTGTGGGTCCACCATCGTCTGCATCGTGGGCTTGTTGTTGCCATCACGACACCTCATACACAATGCTTTAAGTTCTGCCATAGTTTTATTTAATTAATACTACTAATACGGTCAAGCTCTAGTATAGCACAGGTACACAAAAAGCCCCTTTACCCTGAGCTTGTCGAACGGGCGGGGCTTTTTGCTAGGAGTGCTTATCCGCGAGAGACGTTGGTAGCGGCGGGACCCTTCTCGCCATCAACCACATCAAAGGTGACGGTATCGCCCTCCTTCAATTCCTCGTAGGTAACACCCTTTAACTCCTTAGAGTGGAAAAAGAGATCCTTTGTCTCGCCATCGCGAGCAATGAATCCAAATCCCCGATCGGTAAGAGTTTTGATTGTTCCGGTCATAGGTTTTTGCTTTTGCGTGTAATTGCTTATATCAAGAACTTCGACTCTACTATGCTTCTGCTATAAGACCCCTCTACTATAGCACACTATCTCTATTTTTTATAGTAGGGGTGCAAGGCGGCAAAGTCGTCGTGGAGTCGATGGAGAAAGGGAGCGAGTAGTTTAAAAATGTTTTTTGCGGTGATGTAGAGCTCATCGAGCTTGGCTCTGTCTAAAATTTGCTCGTCATCATAGAGGTAGACCTTATTGCCGCCAAACTCAATGCTAAAATTTTTTGCATGCTCGTGTAAAAAAGTGAGTAACTCTGGACTAAAAATTTGTAGTGCCTCAATCTCGTAGCCCTGATCAGTGTACAGTGCGAAATTTTTATACTGATCTCCCTCAAGCGACACCCGCACATCTTTATCACTACCCCAGCGATCTACCGAGCCATAACGCGCAAACATTGTCGGGGCGAACAAGAGTATGTGGGGAAATTGTGTTTTTTCAATTGTGAGCTCACACACAGTAAAGTAATAAGTTTCAGAATTATTTCCCGTCCCGTCGGTATACTCATAGTGGAAGAGTCGGAGGGGGTGCCCCTCAAGCATACCCGTGAACATGTTTGTTACTTTTTTATCATTCCCTTTAGAAAAAAGTCTCCCCGAAACAGAACCGCTAGAGACGCGCTCCTCATACCGGAGCCCGTGCGTTGCCGCAAATTGCCCCATGAATTCCTGCCCAAGCTTGGCAGCAAACACGGCCCACCGCACAGCGAGCACGAAAAAAGGAAGTGGCGGAATAATAAAAAAGAAAGGGAGACTAACTCCTAAGAGGAGCCATGTTTTAAACTTGTGCTCACCCCACATGAGCCGCCACGCATCGCGATTCACATTCTCCACCCGCTTAGTGCCCGTCTCATCCATACTGACTTACTTCTTAGACACGGCACCACCTAAAATAAACCCTACCGCCAACCCCACCACCCCCTGCTCGCGTATAAAATCTAAAAATCCTTTCATAGAGATGATTTTAACATATCCACAGTTAGACCACTTTGTGACTTGACAAGAGTATAGCATTTTTGCTATACTCTCGGCAGAAACATTATTAACACAGTTAGCACTTATAACATGCCCTATCAGGTCAAGATTTTTGAACCTGCGCGGGAGTACATAGAGAGCCTTAAAGTGGCAGAGCAAGGTACCATCAAGGCCGACATGGAGGCCATGCGGTCAGGAGATCTCCAATCAGTACGAACCAAAAACTTGCGGGGAAAAATATACGAGTTGATTGTAGGCAACCATCGCATCACTTACTTCCTCATAGGTAACTCTTTATACTTCATACGTGGATTTAGAAAAAAGAGCGCAAAGACACCAAGGAAAGAGATCGAATACGCAGAAAAAATATATCGTGAATTAGAGAACGAGCGATAAAGTTTTCAAAAAGCATCACTCATCATGAAAAAATACTACAACAAATGGTATACCATAGACCAAGTTTTTAAAAAGTCCTCAAAGAGTGGAGATTTTCAACGTGCCTATAGCGAAGAGACTGAACGGATAAAACTCGTTCGAGCAATCCGCACAATACGAATTTCAAAAAAACTCACACAGGCCGCCGTGGCAAAAAGGGCTGACATGCCACAATCAGTCATTGCGCGTCTTGAGAGTGGTGATCATGGAGTGTCGCTCGATACCCTCAACAAAGTTGCCTATGCATTAGGTAAGCGAGTGGAGTTAGTCTAAAAAATAAACCTTACCGCTAGGGTTGGAAGAGGAACTCGGGCATAAAGCGCACCTCGCTCACCCCTGCAAACTGCTTAGCCGTGGCCTCAATTTGGTACCACAGCACCCCCGCACGGCAGGCACCACCACTCGTCTTATTCTCCGGGTCGCTCAACACAAGAGTCAGCACGCCATTATTTAACGTAGTGCTCTGGAGTGTAACACCCGACAGTGGGTACTCGGTGCTTAAGCCCGCCGCCCGCTCCTCTGCTGTGAGCCCACCAGTAAGCAAGAGCCACACCGCACCCTCGGGCGTGGCACTAGCCACAGGCACCGTGCGCGTAACTGCCACCAATCCCTGCCTACTACAGAGCACATTGCCCGTGGCATCCTTATCACGCTCGGAGCTGTAGTAAAAGAGCTGGATGCTCTCCACCTCCGGCTCTACACTCGGCACCACTACCGACTCTGCCTCCCCTGCTCCCCTCCACACCCAAATCCCTCCCCCCACCAACACCACTATCCCGAGTAGTATCAACCCTATTTTCATAGATTATTCTTAGCCACAGACAGATTTGTCGATATATTCAGCTCGTGTTTCAGACTCATTCATATTATTTGGATTTTTTTGCCTCGTTTATCGCTCGTTCGACCATAAACCGCACCCCCTGGCTCATGTTTTCATTCTCAAGACGAATATCCGGATGAAGTTCTTGAAAGACTCGATAGATCTCATCGGCAAAAGCTTGTCCGACCATAGGAACTTTTTCATAATCAAAAAGAATAATTTTAAATTTTTCTAATCCAACTAATACACGACGGGCTTGTGATCGGGAAATATGAATTCCCCCCGTGGTAAATAATTTCACCCTTATTTCCGTCTTATCAAAACCATAATCACCTTCTTTAGCTAAATTCGTATATTTTTTAAAAACATCATTCAAATGACGGTTTGAGCTTGCACTAATTCTAAAAATTACACGCGTACCTCTCTTTTTAAACGAAGTTCTGTGAACCGAGACATCAGATTTTATTGTGTTAATAGCTAATTTGTATCCAAAGCTATCAAGGACAAAAGCATCACTAGCTTTTGAAGTGAAGAAGATTCCCTCCCCCGAGTGAGATTTTGGCATTGTGGTAGTCTTACCTTTAAGAAGATCTTGAATGGCCTCAATTTCTGATTTAAGGTGCTTTTTTCCCATTATATTACGGAAAACACCGACACCAGAATCACTGACAACAAATGAGAGATCTTTGTCTCGTACAGCTACTTCAATTGATATTTTCTTTGATTGCGAGTGCTCGATCGCATTATTAAACATCTCAGAAAAAGCGAAGGTAAAAATACTTCGTACATTTTCTGGTAACTGTGCAAGTTTGGGAAATCGCTCCCCTATTTCCAAAAGAATCTTATGTTCTTCGAGTGATTCATTTTTATATGATTTCTTAAAGACACTTGGCACAATGTCTGGATGTTTTGAAATGTAATCTTTGGAAACATAGAAGGCATTACGAGTCCCACCAATCTTTACAACCTCATTTTCTGCAATAAGATCAGAAATAATCATATTTACATATTGGCGAGATACACCAATACTGCTGGTTATTTCACCAGACGTTATTCTCCCCTTTTGCCTTACTAATTGGAGTATTTTGTCCTTACTTTTCATAAGCAACTACATTGTAAACTAATCTATATTCAATTGTCAAGTAATTGTCAACTAGCTACAACTCCCCCCTAAAAGCCTTACCAAAGACTGCCTCCCCTGCCCCCCTCCACACCCAAACCCCTCCTCCCACCAACACCACTATCGCAAGTAGTATCAAAACAATTTTCATCTTAATCTTCTTCAATAACTGTTCCATCATCTTGGATTCGAAATGTTTTTTCGTATTTTTGTAAAATCCCTTTAGCTCGTAACTCCTCAATTATTTTCCTATTACGCTCTATTTCTTCTTCCGTCTGTGGGACTATAAAAAACTTCTCCCCTTTTGTGTGTTTTACTTTCTTATTCTTAGGCATATCCCGATTAGATCACTTTTAGATCTATTGAGCAAATCTATAAAACTATTCGCCTATTCGCGCGAATTAGAGCATATGGATTATGATCCAAATTTTTTTCGCATTTTATCAATAAACTCAGTTTTAAATGTAAGATAAGTACGTTCACCATCTTGATATTGTTCTATATAACTTGGGAGAAGCTGTCGCTTATGTATTTCAGAATCATCGGTATCAGCTTCAACTCTCAACCCCGGCAAAGGCACAATTCTTTGAGCAATGGCCTTCTCGACTTCTTTTCCGCCACTTTTGAACCTTAAATGTATCGTCCATATACTCAAGAATGGGTGTTCGTTGCTCACGTTCTGCCTAAGCAGATCAATCCATTTTTCGCTTTTTTCGTGATTAACAAAAATTAACAAACTGAACTTTACTGGCTTGGTGCCGTATTTTTTTTGTTTCTTTTCAACAACCATTAGGGCTTCGTCAAAAGATTTAAAATGAGGATAAATGCCGGTTAGTTCCACGGGCTCCACCTTTATATCATCAGGATTTTCTGCAAAAGATACAAAATCAAAATCTGGGTAAGCCCTTACAGTTTGGTCATATTGAGCCAACCACCAATCTCTCCGCATATATTGCTTTAAGGCAAGGGTAAAAAAATATGCCGCGAATCCCTCTCGGGCTTTCTTCACTTTCTCATCTGAGCTTGTAAAAAATTTTTCAGGTCCAACTCTCTCTAAAACTTTGCCTACCTCATCTAAAAGTGTATGTGGATTTGCAAAGAATATTCCTGTCATATTGATTTTTCAATGACCTTTATTTCCTCCAGCGTAAGACTATAGAGTTTGTAGACTTCCTGGTCTATTTCGTTTTCCAACTTCTCAATCTCGGCTTTGAGTAAATGCCATTTGTCGATATTGGCCGAAGTGTTGCGATACTCGCCGTAGAGTTTTATTACACTATCCACCAAATTCGCGACCCTTTCCTGCTCGGCTTCGTCGGGTTTAAAAATTGGAATATTGAGCAGTGGTTCCTTATCAATCTGAAAGTTACTGCCTTGCATTTTACCTTTATACTTGAGCCAGTATTTGATAAGTGTGGAATTTAATAGTCCAGTTAGGTATTTCAAATTGACTCTACTAGAACGAATAATATTGAAGGACATCATCACATAGGCCTCATTTTCTGTATAGGCAAAAGTTGGTGAAGTGCATTTTCTGACTGATAGGATTTTTGGGCCTTTCACGAAAAATTCTTCACCGCGAGGCCAGTGCAGATGAAAGTAGTTGAGTTTTCCCTGCTGATTT
>CAYITB010000026.1:2933-7993 GCA_964366155.1 uncultured Candidatus Saccharibacteria bacterium | reverse complement strand
TGGAAAAAAGTTCGGATTTCGTCATACAGGGGGAGCCAGTGTGCACGAACAGAGGCGAGAGCTTCTGTTAGTGCACACTGGCTCCGCGGCTAGGGCTCGAACCTAGGACATCCTCGTTAACAGCGAGGCGCTCTACCAACTGAGCTACCGCGGAATATGTTTACTTCACGCGACACGCTCAGTCTGAGCCCTGCCTGCCGGCAGGCAGGTATCGCGGAATATGTTGTACAAGGTGCTCCTGTCCCTTGCCTATGGTAGCAAAAATCACACAAATGAAAAGACCCACCGTGAGGCGAGTCTTGTGTTCGGGTGAGCTCTGTACGCTCTGTGATTCTTCCTTGGAACAATACAATCGATCTAAGTATTAGTATACTCGCGTGTTTTTTCTTGTCAACTATTTATCTTCGGCGAAGCATAAAACTGTGGATAACTAAAAAACCTTGCTCTTTTATGGTCCTTATGCTATAATAGTAGTTAGAAGCACTCGCGTGAAGCGAATTAGAAAAGGAGGTAGCACACAATGAGTACCGACCACAGAGTAGTGGTTCTGCAAAAAGAGAGGGGACTCAATGAATCGTTGGAGAAATTGTTGGAGAGGATCGATCCAAAAACGTCGCAGTCTGTGTTCTTTACAACAGTTCCACTCGTCGCCCAACAAGCCTGTGACGAGGGAGCATACGCCATACTCTCCTGCAATCATTTGGGCACCGAGTATGATGCCACGGAGTTAGCGGCACGGTGCCGGATGGAAAATTCATCGCTCATATTCATCACCTACAGCACGGTGGGAGTCTGTAACCCAACGCACCCCATTGCTCTCATTGATGCTCATATTGATAAGAGTGCGCTGAATATGAGGGCTGACAGCATCTCCGTCGTTGAGATTATCGCAGGGCTTGCCCGAGGACTCTCCGTAGAGGTACTCGCGGCCAAATACCCCGAAGTACTCGTCATCTCGCAGGTACCATCCCGGGTACCATCTTGCGTCTAGACTAAGGCGACGTGCCAGCTCCCCCACCCCGCTTTTCTGCCACGTGCAGAGGAGCGGGGGTTTTTCTTGACTTATTCTTGTGGGTATCCTACAATGTATGCCGTGTGTAAGTTCTCGAATGAACTATTGTGTATAGGGTCAGGAGAGACGAGTCGGTACACCAGTTTAGGAGTTCACAATAGTTCAGTTCGCATGGCAAAAAAGCTCTATATCGGCAGTCTCTCGTACTCCACTACGGATGAGGGACTCCGTAAGGCATTTGAGCAGGCAGGAGCGGTAACGTCGGCGTCAGTCCTCATGGATCGAATGACTGGTCGTTCACGTGGCTTCGGCTTTGTTGAAATGCCTAACGATGATGAGGCAACGCGCGCAATCGAGATGTGGAATGGTAAGCAACTCGACGGCCGCGCCATCATCGTCAACGAGGCACGTCCTATGCAGGAGCGTCCTCCTCGTCACGATCGCTCATTCTAAGCGGTACTAAAAAACTCCCTCCGTCATCCGCCAACTGGCGGAGGCGGATGGGAGTTTTTTAGTGTTAGTTCCTTAACAGTGCCCCTCTTCCCGCAAAAGGCACATCGCCCAAGTACTCCTCTAAACGCATAAGTTGATTATACTTTGCGGTACGCTCACCGCGCGACATAGATCCCGTTTTAATTTGCCCCGTTCCCAGTCCTACTACAAAATCAGCAATACTCGTATCCTCCGTCTCTCCCGAGCGATGCGAGACGATTGCGGCAAAGCCGGCCGACTCTGCGAGTGTAATCGCATCTACCGTCTCCGACACGGTGCCTGTTTGATTAAGTTTAATGAGGATTGCATTTGCCGATTTTTCCGCAATTCCTCGCTGTAAACGCTCCGTATTTGTTACAAACAAGTCATCTCCCACAAGTTGGATTTTTTCTCCCAGCGCGGCGGTCAATTTTTGATGTCCCGACCAATCATCCTCCGCGAGCCCATCTTCAATGGACACAATGGGATATTCGTTCACCAGTTGAGCATAGAAAGTAATAAGCTCGTCGGTGCTGTAACTTTTATTATCACGAACAAAGTGGTACACGCCATCACGATAAAGTTCCGTCGCCGCGACATCAAGCGCAAGCGCTACATCCTCCCTCGGACGATATCCAGCTTTCACAATCCCCTGCACAAGCAGGTCAAGTGCCGCACGATTACTGGGTAACTCGGGAGCATAGCCCCCCTCGTCACCTACAGTCGTTCCTAAATTCTTTTCAGAAAGAATAGTACCAATCGCATGAAAAATTTCTGCCCCACAACGCACCGCCTCGCGGAAGTTACGCGCGCCAACGGGAACTATCATGCACTCCTGTATATCGGCGGCTCCTGACGCATGTTTACCGCCGTTGATCAAGTTAATGAGAGGGAGAGGGAGCCGTACCCCATGGAGTGGAGTCCCAAGTTCTCTAAAATAATCGCTCAAACGCTTTTTTTGGCTCGTGGCAGATGCCCGAGCAAAGGAAAGCGAGAGGGCAAGGAGCGCATTAGCGCCGAGTTTACTTTTGTTTGCGGTACCATCTAATGCAATAAGAGTTTGATCTAATTCTCGTTGTGTCCACTCCTTCCCACAAACAGCGCCAGAGAGTACCTCATTGACATTATTAACCGCTTGTGTTACACCTTTAGCACCGTAGCGCATCCCTCCGTCACGCAACTCAATTGCCTCGTGGCTACCTGTTGAGACACCAGATGGAACGGAGGCTCTCCCATAGGAGCCGTCCTCAAGAAAGCAGTCTACTTCAACTGTAGGATTGCCTCGAGAATCAAGAATTTCCCTACCGAGAACCTGCGTTATTTTAAACATATAGCGAAGAATAGTATATCATATAAAACACTAAAATAATGCCCACCACCACCTACCAAACCTTTACCAACACCATCCCTGCGCTCTTTACTGCGCTCGGGATTACCGACTTCGCCGACGTAGCGATTGCAGCATTTTTTATTTACCTCATCCTCATCTTCATCAAGCAGACGCGCGCCTACTTTATTATCACCACCATTGTGGTCCTTTTTGGCATTAACTATCTCTCCCAGATACTCAACCTCTCCCTCACGCGACAAATTTTTCAACCGCTCCTCACCTTCTTCATCGTCATCTTTGTGGTCGTGTTCCAACGCGAGATACGGCGCTTTTTTGAATGGTTCTCTGCAGGCTCACGCCGCTTGGCACAAGAGCGCAAGGCGAACGTATCGGAGGGGATGTCGGTGATCATTGCGCGGGCACTGCGCCAACTTGCAGAGCAACGCATTGGGGCAATTTTTGTGTTCGTGGGAGATCAGCCGGTAGATACGGTCACCGAGGGAGGCTTCCCCCTTGATGGGCGCATTTCTATCCCGCTCCTCCTCTCTATTTTTGATCCCACTTCCCCCGGGCACGATGGCGCGGTACTTATTGAGGATAACCGCATCCGCCGTTTTGGCGTACACCTGCCACTTGCCGAGCAATACTCTCGCTATAAAGACTACGGGACGCGCCATCGTGCAGCCGCGGGCATTACGGAAAAAACAGACGCACTCGCACTTGTAGTTTCTGAAGAGCGTGGGTCCATTATGATTGCTGAACATGGAGAACTCCGCGATGTAGGTGATCAAAGCGAGCTGGAAAAAATTATTGAGGATTTTTTGAAGGAGAACATTGATCCATTAGTAAGTCCATGGAATGACTTGGTGTGGAAAAATTTTTCAACGAAATTGACCTCACTCGCGCTCTCTATGCTCCTCTGGTTTGTTTTCGTCTACCAGACGGGCGTTACCACACAGCAATTCGCTATTCCCATTGAGTTCCGCGGCATCCCTAAAGAATATGTGATTGAGAGTACCGATCAACACGAACTCATAGTGGTACTCTCGGGCAATTATCGTGACTTCGTGAACCTTACTCCCTCACGGGACCTCAAGGTTACTATTGACGCAAGCGCGATGAAAATGGGCACCCAGCGCCTTAATTTGAGCTCCGAGAATGTGAGTTACCCCTCATACTTTACCCTCCTCTCCACTTCGCCCAAGACCGTCCGCGTTACCGTCTCCCCTGTGGAAGCTATAAATTAATTAGAAATAAGATTGGTGGGGGCACCGGAGCCGAAGGCTATAATGTTGCCTATGGTAGTGTCTAGGATGCGTGTGATTGCCTCGGTGGTGTTAAAAGCGTTGTGTGGGGTCACAATAACGCGCGGATGGTCAATAAAGTAGTGGTTTGCAAGGAGTGCTTTAAGGTCCTCCACTTTAGGGTGAGGATCATTTAAGAGTGTGAGCTCATCAGCAAGGTAACCCTCCTCCTCAAGCACATCGAGCCCTGCGCCCGCAACAATCCCCTGTTCCAACGCCTCCACCAACGCGGCAGTCTCAATGAGCCCGCCGCGCGCAGTGTTGATAAGAAAAGCACCCTTTTTTATTTTTTGGATATTCTCACGGTTGATCATGTGGTGTGTGTGCTCGTTGTAGGGCGCGTGGAGCGTAATGATATCCGACTGCGCGAGGAGTTCGTCAAAGGTAACGTAGCTAAAATTAAGGTCACACGCCATATCGGCATTTTGGTGGACATCAGAGGCAATAATTTTCATCCCAAAGCCACCCGCAATACGGATGGAGTTTTGCCCAATGTGCCCCGTACCCACTACACCAATGGTCTTGCCTTTTAGATCAAAACCACGAAGATTTTCTTGAGAGAAGGAGCCTGTGCGCACAATGCGCTCGTAGGAGTCGTAGATGCGGCGCGAGAGCGCAAGTAAGAGAGCGAAGGCAAACTCGGCCACCGTGTTCTCTCCGTAAGTGGGCACATAAGAAATCTGCACGTTACGCTCCTTCGCCGCCGCGCGGTCTATGTGGTCGTAACCGGTTGAGCGGGTCACAATAAGCTTGAGCACAGGGAGTGCCGCAATAGTCTCCTTGGTGACAGCAGAGTTAACGAACACTGAGAGCACCTCGGCATCAGCACTCGTAGGAGCGGTATCCTGCACACGCCCCTGAACAAAAGTAATTTCCTGCCCTGTTAATTTTTGATTGATGTAGTCCTTCTCCCACTCCTCATTGTAGTAATATAAAATTTTCA
>CAYITB010000026.1:0-2833 GCA_964366155.1 uncultured Candidatus Saccharibacteria bacterium | reverse complement strand
GAAGCGGAGGAAGTCGGGGTAGTCCGAGGGTGCCTGCCCGCAAAATCCAATATACTTACCACGCGCGAGACACGCGCGTATTGCTTGCGAGACAAGTGTGCGCACCGCAGGGTCATTCTCGTTTGAGATACCGGCAACAATTGCCGAGTCACGGTCTAAGCCCAAAGTAAGTTGCGCGAGGTCATTGGACCCGATGGAAAAGCCATCAAAAATATCTAAAAATTCGTTGGCACGGAGCACGTTGGTGGGTATCTCGCACATCACATACACCAGCAAACCGTTCTCCCCCTTCGCAAGCCCCGCCTCTGCCATAATTTCCAAAACACGTTTGCCCTCCTCTGGAGTACGGCAAAACGGCACCATTGCGGAAACATTGGTGAGCCCAAACTCATTGCGCACCTTTTTCATCGCCTCGCACTCCAGTTTAAAAGCAGGCGCAAAGTTTGGATGCGCGTAGCGCGAGGCGCCGCGCCAACCGAGCATAGGGTTCTCCTCCTCTGGCTCATACGCGGTTCCACCCACGAGTGCCGCATACTCGTTAGTCTTAAAGTCAGAGAAGCGCACAATCACCTCGTTGGGCCAAAAGGCAGCGCCTATCTCGCCTATCCCTTGTGCCAACTTTTCTATATAAAAGGCGACTTTGTCCTCGTAGCCACGCGAGAGCTCATCAATCTTTTTTTTGAGGGAACGATTCTTGATGTTCCCATAATTAATAAGCGCGAGCGGATGCACGCGGATGTGTGAGGCAATAATAAACTCCTCGCGTGCGAGTCCCACGCCATGGTTAGGTAACAGTGAGTATACGAAAGCGCTCTCGGGACTCCCGATGTTCATGCAAATTTTTGTTTTTACCTTGGGGAGTTCCGAGATGTCATAGGTCTTCTCCTCCCACTCTTGTCTACCACTATACACACGCCCCACACTACCGCTACTGGTATCAATGGTTATGAGGTCTCCAGTCTTAATCTTCTTACTTGCATTCCCTGTGCCGATGACAGCGGGGATGCCGAGCTCGCGAGACACAATGGCCGCGTGTGAGGTGCGCCCACCCTTGTCGGTAATAATCGCGTTAGCAATCTTCATAATCGGCTCCCAGTCTGGATCCGTAATCTCCGTCACAAGGATTTCCCCAGGTTGGAATTGATAGAGTTTGCCCGTGCTCGTGATTACCCGCGCCACACCGGATACTATTTTTGTCCCCACCGAGATACCCTCAATAAGTGCCGTGGGATTACCTTTGAGCAGATACTCCGTGCGGCTCATCACATTCTTTTTTTCCGCCTGCACCGTCTCTGGCCGTGCCTGCACAATAAACAGTTCCCCCGTAATACCATCTTTTGCCCACTCCATATCCATGGGGCTCGGGTGCCCCGCGCGAGCACTGTAGTGCTTCTCAATCTCCATACCCCAGCGAGAGAGGGTTAAAATTTCATCATCAGTGAGCACAAAGCGGTTCCTCTCTTTAGGCGCTACCTTTACCTCTTTGACAGGACGGCGACCACGTTCCGCGTAAATCATCTTTACCGTTTTAGAACCTAGATGTTTGCGAATGATGGGGCGGAATCCTTGATCAAACGTCGGTTTAAATACAATGTACTCATCCGGCGTCACCTTGCCCTGCACTACCATCTCGCCCAAGCCCCATGAGGCATTAATCTCTACCACGTCTCTAAAACCACTCTCCGTGTCTAGAGTAAACATCACTCCCGAGGAACCCTTATCGGATCGGACCATTTTTTGGACTCCTACCGAAAGAGCGATAGCAAAGTGATCAAAACCCTTGTCCACACGGTACGAGATAGCGCGATCGGTAAAGAGTGACCCCATAGCGCTACGAATGGCGCGGAGCACCTTATCTTCCCCCACGATGTTGAGGTAAGTCTCGTGCTCTCCGGCAAAACTTGCACCGGGTAAATCTTCTGCCGTTGCTGATGAGCGCACGGCCGTATCTGCCTCCTCCATGTGGTAGGCGTTAGAGAGATCACGGTAGGCGGCACGAATCTCCCGCGCGATTTGTTCAGGAAATTCTACTTCTTCGAAAGCGCGCCGTATGCGCTTACCCCGCTCTTGCAGGTCACGAATGTTTGAAGTGTCTAAACCGGTGAGCGCCTCGCGTATAAACGCAGAGAGCGTGGTATTGTTCACAAACTCGCGGTAGGCGTGCGCGGTGACACAAAACCCGTTGGGGATGCGTATACCCCGTGGCGTAAGTTGTGTGTACATCTCGCCAAGAGAGGCATTTTTGCCACCAACAAGACGCACTTCATCATTACCCACTTGGTCAAACCAGAGTATGGAGCGCGTATCTTTATTTTCCATGTACGTTACCCCCGCAAAACGATAAAGAGATCTGCCACATTGCTCCCTGTTCTTCCCGTCTTAATGTGACCTCCAACGTCTGCGAAGAATGTATACGAACTATTTTCTCTCAAATGTTCATTTGCATCAAGTGACTTATCCACCGCGTGTATAAAAAGTGTGTGATCACCGAGCGCTCCCGCGACATCAGAGTTGTCCCATCCATCACTTGCCGCCGCGATAAAAACAACATTCTCTGGAATTATTGAGAGCGCGCCAAGAACCATCTCTTGATTACGCCCACCCTTGCCCGGCTTTGGCACGGTAACTGTTGTCTCGCCTGCCGCGAGTACGCATTCGTGCGGCTCTTTTGCCTCCCTCACTAGTGCGGCACCGGACTCGCGAGCCTCCCCCGTCAAGGTGTCGGTGAGGATGCGCGCATGGTAGCCAAGATTCTCTGCGGAACGTTGCATACCCGCGAGTGCATCACGATTGGTCATGAGGAGGAGATTGCTCACCTTCTCAAAATACTTTT
>CAYITB010000025.1:0-8155 GCA_964366155.1 uncultured Candidatus Saccharibacteria bacterium | reverse complement strand
TCCCTTTTCGCTCGCCGCTACTTAGGGAATGTCAATTGATTTCTTTTCCTCCAGGTACTGAGATGTTTCACTTCCCTGGGTATACGTCCCGACGAAAAGTCGGGACTCCGATTTGCATCGGAGGGTTTCCCCATTCGGAGATCTCCGGATCATAGATTGCTTGGTATCTCCCCGGAGCATATCGTCACCACGCCACGTCCTTCATCGCCATTTTGAGTCTAGGCATCCACCATATGCTCTTAAATCACTTTTCCTATTAGGAAAAATATATGTCATTTACTTTTTTTCTTTTTCAATACAGATGTTACCTGCTATTTACTTGTCAAAGTTCAATCTACGAGGGAAGAAAAAACCGCTTGGTTCAAGCGGCGTTTGTGACCCAAAGAAAGTTCACCCGTTCAACGCCGTTTGAATGTTGGTTGATACCTTGTAGACATGGGGCCATTATATACTAACCAAAAACGCTGTCAATCCGCCTTGGGCGGAGACAGCGTTTTTCCCAAAAAACCTATATTTTACTACTCTTTTCCTTTCACCGTCCGGCTCAAGAGAGTCTCGGCAGCATCACGACCACCAAGGCCAAAAGCAAGACCCCCAGCAAGCGAGAGCATAAAGACAACTCCCGTAAAGAGGATTTGAGCAAATTCAGCACCAATGCCGAGCTGGTTCATAACAACCAAGAGAGCAAAGACCCAAATTGCCCACTTAGCAATGAGGCCCAAGAAGTGCGCGGAGGCAATGCCTGTTCCCTTAGCGGACCCGTATACCACCTTTTGCGTGGCATCGGAAAGTACTGCGGCAATGAGAAGGACGAGTGCGGAAACGATCACGCGAGGGAGGAACTGTAACACGATAGTGTTGAGGAAGAGGTTGATCTGCGAGAGACCCAGCACGTTGATTGACGCGACAAGGAAAACAACGATGATAAACCACTTTACGAGCCCGCCAATAAACTCACCCGTATTGAGCTTAAACCCTGTCTGCTCAACAACTTCATCAATACCGATGTTGGCAAGCGCGCGATCAACCTTAAGTGAACGGAGAATTTGAGCAACAATCTTACCAAGGAATGCTCCCACGACCCAACCGAGAACAAAGATAATGACCGCGACAACGAGCTTGGGAACGAAAGCAAGGACACCAATCCAAATACTGGTAAAAGCCTGCGTGAGCGCATCGCCCGACATAACAAGGAGGTTCGGCGGGACGATGTTTGCTTGTGCGCCGAGCGACGGGTCAACCGCCGCGTTTGTAACTGTATCGTACATGTGTAAATACTTTTATTAACAAAACTAATAAACGACACGAGCGATGCGGCACCGACCAGCCGGATGCACATTCGCTACTTCTACAATAATACCACCCTAAAAGCTTGAATTTGTCTAGAATTGTGGATAACCTCTACCCCTCTCGTTGTCCGAGATTGAGACGATCTATGACTTTTTGGTGTGGGCTCTCAAGAACTTCCCGAATAAACTTATCAAAAGCCTCCATACGGTAGATGAAGTCGTCGGTATCAAAAATCGCGTAGTTCAGTTCTCTCCCAATCTCGGCCTCCATAGCACGGAGCGTTGACTCAATAACGCCCCGCTTAAGTCCATCCCCCGCAATCAAAATATCAATAGGGCTCTCGTCGTTCTGGATAAATACTCCCGCAAGAATAAGGAGCTTTATCTTACCTGCTCCATGGAGTCTTTTTACCACCTCATCGTGTTTAAAGGGGACCGTGTTAAAGAGGAAACGGCGGAGTGGTCCGAGCACTGGCTGTCGGACCAAGTGCCAGCCTTTAAATTTACGCTTTTTTACCCGTGTTGATGCAGGGACAAGGTATGAGATGCGAATCTTCAAGAGTCCTATACCAGCAAGGAATTTGAGTTCTTTACGGAGCGCTGTGAGGTTGACCTTAAGGCGCTTAGCAATATCTTTATCCTCGTAGGCGCCATCCTCGTGCTGGAGGAAAAAGCGGAGCACTTTGAGCCGTACGGGACCAAAAAGCTTAGCAATGGTATCCATTGCTCGCTATCCTAACACTAGTCCCTAAAACCGCAAAACCCCCGATAGTAGGGGTTTTGCTCCAAGTCCCAAAGTTGGACTTCCTTAAGGAAGTCCAACTTCAAACCTACTTCAATTCTACCTTTCCGCCTGCCTCTTCAATTGCCTTTTTAAGGGCTTCGGCTTCCTCCTTCTTTAGGCCTTCCTTAAGGGCAACTGGGGCGCTCTCAACGAGATCCTTGACCTCCTTGAGCCCAAGGCCCAGAGCCTCTTTAACGACTTTAATAACGGCAATTTTGTTATCTCCAACTGCCGCAAGATGGACGGCAAATGAGCTCTTCTCCTCTGCATCAGGAGCGCCTGCGCCCGCACCAGAGGCGGGAGCGGCAACCGCCTGTGCAGAGACACCAAACTTTTCCTCCAGCGTCTTCACTAACTCGTGGAGTTCAAGAACGGAAAGCGCTTCTATTTTTTCAATAATACCGTCAAATTTATTTTTTGATTCTGACATAGGATAATTTTAAGTGGATGATTCTTTTGACCGCGCAATCGCGTCAAGAGCGGTCACTAGTCCAGAGATGGGCCAGTTCACCATATAGACCAACTTCCCATAGAGCAGCTCCCGAGAAGGGATGCTCGCCAGTGTGATCATCTTCTCTTGTGTGCAATAAATTCCCTCAAAGATGCCCCCGACAAGCGCAAACGACTCTTTGTGTTTTGTGGCAAATTTCCACGCTTCTCGTAGAGCCGCGAGAGGATCATCAGATCCGTACGCGAGAGCTACTTCACCTTCAAGCGTAGGAAGTTCTCCACTTACAGAAGTAGTCTCAAGCGCTTTTTTAACAAGCGTCTTCTTAGCCACTGTATACCGTACGCCCTCCTCGCGTAATTGCTTGCGTAAGGCAACGGTATCCGCCGCGCTAAGCCCATGAAAGTTAACAAAGACGACAGAGCTAGCGCTACTTAAAGCACCTTTGAGTTTCTCAAGAATCTCCTTCTTTTTTTCTCTACTAACTGCCATAGATTTAACAAATAAAAAACGCGTAAACCCTTCGATAAACTCAGGGTAAACCGCATCGACCCCTCGGCAGGGCTTATCCTTCGACTTTGCTCAGGAGCCTGCTGTCTACGGTTCAAAGGAAAGTTTATCCTATTTCAATGATGCTGTCTAGGGGAAGATTTGCCACAATGTCACCACGGACTACCCCAACACTAACAATCCCCAGGATACCGATAATGAGGATGAGTATGAAGAGGAAGAGCATCTTCCAAAAAGTATGATTAAAGTAGGCCATAGGTTCAGCGCGCAAATACCGTATCAATAAATAATTGCCACCACGAGCGATGGAGCGGGAGCACAATCGTCCGAGGAGATGTAGACGGAGCACTTGGTGTGACAGAAGTAAGTCGGACCGAGCTACTAGGAAGAGGAGTTGGGGTAATTGGCAAAGTAGTACGAGCGAGCAGAGCTTGAGCTCCCTGTACTACTTTGGCTAATTGTACACTATCGTAACGAGCAAAAAGAAATCCATCTGGATACTGTACGTCAACAACGGAGAGAGAATCACTGCTTGTTGCTAACGCAATAATTATACGCTGTTTTGGTAAAAAAATAGTATCTTCGGGAAAAGTAAAAATTTTTTTGCCAGAATGAACTGACCATCCTCCCACATTAAGTTCACCGTCACTCATATTACGGAATATAAAAGTCCCCTCTATAGATCCTCTTTGCAAATGTATCTGTGGGAGAGAAACGGTTATTAGAGTACGAGAGGTCTCCTGTTTACCATTAAAGTCAGCATTGAGTACTACAACATAGGTTCCCGGCTCTTGATAACGATGAGTTACTCGATTTCCAAATCCTGCTTCCCCATCACCAAAAGACCAGCGATACACTCCGTAAGGATTCTCTTTTGTCGCCTCAAAACGCACCGGGGTGTGGACAAGTACGGAACGCTCGCGCCCCGCATCTGCTTTAAAAATACGCATAGATGATGAAGCAGTACCCGGGGCACTGTGCGATGATGCAGAAGATGATGCTTCTGGCGTATTTCCAGAATCGTTCGTGCCAACAGTAATAGCCTGCATTATTGTCCACGATTGTTCGGGGGTACCCGTAGTGACCGTGACGGTGAGAGTATGAGTACCTTGTGTCGTATCGCGGTAGTAAAAACTACGATTCGCCCATCCTTTATTCATCGTTGTGGTGACTGGCTTTCCTGTACCACCTAAAAATTCCCCCGTGGCTGAACTAGAGATAAAAGTGAGGTGCCCTGTTTCATCTAACTTCTCCTCCTCACTTGCCGTATTTTGTACTTGGATACTTATGACTTCGCTCACCTCATTAGGGGCTATCGTCTGTGGCAGAGTAGTAAACGAGACGTGTGTGATTGCAGAGGTCGCAGCAAAAGCGTGCAGTGCAACACTTACAGAAAGGGCAACAAATATTTGTTTAGTAATTAATTTCATCAACAAGTAACCCACTCGCATCATAGAGACGGATATATTCCCTCCCACTCCCCCACATTTGTAATCTTCTTCCTAAGTAGATACGCCATTGTGGCCGATAAAAATTTTTATCGGCCAAATGATTTAATACACACCACTCATAAGTAAAGCGCTTCCTTACAAAATCTTGGCATTGACTGCTAAGGCCATAGGTCTTATCTAGATATTGCCTAAGTTCTCCTGTCTTAAGAATTTGTTCATGATATACCGGCGTGTGGCAGGCTTTCAAACTCTTCACAAACTTATAACATCCGTCATCAAGCATATCGAGATCAGCATCATTTCGAGGGATGGGGCACGATTTTGCGAGTGTTGGTTTGAGCGCGTACCCAGGAAATTCATTTATGTACCCTGTGCAAATATTTTCTTTAAAACTCACGCCCAAATAAGATGTTTTTTTTGTATTATTTCCTGTAGTAATAATCGCTTGCTCTTTCGGGCCAAGCACAATAGGATTTGGAGTTTGGGTCATCGTTTTCCATAAGACCCTAACCCCATTGGGGATCACTGCCGTGTCAGAAACACCATAGGTAAGTTTGTCAAAATTATTAAGGAAAACTCGTGAATCACGCCCATTTTTTAGCGCCCACCCACTAATAGTAACGGGATTTTTCCCTGTATTACGAATGGTTATGTACTCAAAATCCGCCCATTTTTCAGTCGCCGCATTACCACGATTAGTAATTTTTACTACCTTATACCACGGAGAAGCATTGGGTGGATTTTGTGTTGTCTTCCGGGATTTCACTACCGTCGTGGTACGAGTACTCGTACTGGTATCTTTACCGATTTTCGCTTCATAATCCGAAGGGCCGCCCGATGCCCACCACGCGTAGAATACGAAGATGAGAATACCCAATACCCACAGCGCGTCAGAGTCTATAGCTCCGCGTTTCTCTTTCACCTTTCTATTGTAATACAAGTTTTAGATACAACAAAAAACACCCCCGATGGGGTGTTTTTTGTAACCCTCTGTTCCACCCAGAGGCGGACAGAGCACAAGTGGTTATGACTAGTTCGGGATACTGACACTCGGGGTCCGGAAGTCATCCAAGCCCCAGGTTTGTACAACATTGTTGCCTCCAACCGTTGAGGAAGCGCGCTGAATCAACATGTAGTAGTCTCCTGCGGGCATTGCGAAGGCGCCTGCCGCAGTCCTGTTGAAGATCTTACCCAAGATAGTCAGCGTGTACCAGCCACCGTCGCCAACCGTTGCATCTGATGGCGAGATTTGGTCAAGGCCAAGCGTCGTAGTTGAGTTGCCGGGCAGAGCAAGCAGAGCAGTATTGGTGACTGTGTAGCTTGTTTGTGTGGATGACGCAAAGTACACATTGAAGTCACGTACCGATTCGCTGGTGATAACTGGCTTTACAACCGAGCCGCCATCTCCTGTCAGCTTAAGCTTGATCTTGAAGGTACCTGTGGTGGTTGCTGAAGAACTACCACTATCCGTAGCTACGACAGATGTTGCCTCAACCAGCTCCCATTTTGGAACCGCGCCATACATATACTGGTCGTTGCTTACAAGTGCCGATGAAGGCGTTGAGCTTGAAGTTGAACCATCTGGCTGTTCCCACTGAATGCTACTTGCAGGAAGTGATGTACTAGCCGCCTGTCCATTAGCAGTGGTAGGGAAGGTTCCCTTAAGAACAAGCTTCTTAACCGTGTCCTTAGTAACAGGGATGTTCAAACTGGTGAATCCCGTTTGCTGTCCATTCGTTAATGATGAGGTATCAGCAGTGCCATAGAGAGTCCCCGCATCATCATAGAGGAACATTGTGTCGGGCAAACCTGCTGTTGCAGTTGCATAAACAGCAACATAGATCTTCGTAATCTTAGAGTCGCCAGTCTCTGACCTTACGTCAAAGGCGAGCATCGTCATCTTGTCAACACCGTTTGAAGTACTCACTTTCCAGTTTGTGGAATCAGGAGTACTTCCTGTGTTGATACCCGCTGTTACTGTTGACGAACCTGCGGGCTTGAAGGTGTGTGTGCGTTTATTTGCAGTACCACTCATATCGGTGTAGGACTGGAGTCCTACGGTGTCAGTTGCGCGAACGTTGTTTGCGTTTCCAGCATATCCTTGAACAGCCACAGTGCGGTTTGCATCACTCGTATTGAGTGAAGAAACGTCAAACTTAACTGTCAAGTTCTTAACCTTACTTTTAGGAACCTTAAAGCCGATACCAGTCAAGATGATATGGTAACGATCAGATGAGTCCTTAGTAAAGTCGCTGTTACTGACTGACTGCTCCTTCAAGAGAGTGTCACCATCATAGAAGGCAATCTTCTTGACAAAAGCACCCGGGTTATTTGCGGAACCACCAACTGGGGTAACCTCAACCTGGAGGTCTACACGGTCTACCGTCATATCAGAACCAACAGAAGTAACTTCAATACCCCATACTGGTACATTTACCGTGCTGCGGATGTTTGCATCAGCAACTGGTGAAGCGGCCAATTTGGTTGTGATTGAACCTTCCTCTGCTACTGTTCCGGTACCAGTCGTTGAGCAAGGCTGGCCAGTTGTTGAACTGAACAAAGCACCTGCTGTACAACCAGCATCAGTGGTTCCTCCAGGAACAGGTCCAGGAACAACTACCATTGCACCAATAGCGGCGCGGGTCTTAGGACCAAAGTAACCAACTGAAGGAGTTACTCCATTAGCTGCCTGCCACTTAGCGAGAGCTGACTGGGTAAGAGCACCAAAGTACATGCTCTCACTTCCAGGTGAACCTGCGCCAGTTGCGGCAACCGCGAAGCCCTTGGAATTCAAAAGCTGTTGGAGTGCCTTTACATCATCACCGGTTGAACCGATGGTGAGATCGCGAGTGAAGCTCGATGCAGCAGGAGTTCCTGCGGCTGAACCTGCGAGCAATGCCTGTAGCTGAGCGAGCAAAGCGGGGTTCGCAAAGAGCGCCGCGATAATCTGATCAGCAGTTATAGTCTGCGCAGCAACTGACGAAGGGGCAACCAATGCACCAAGCGCAAGTGCTGTTATTGCAAGACCTAATACAATCTTTTTCATCTTTAATAAAGTTAACAATAATTCTACTAATAATCACTAATAATGAATTCTTTACTACGACGCGCGGGGGCATCGACACATACACACCGCAGGTCTGCTTACTAATCCCCACCACTCTTACGAATAGCGGAGTTTAATAACAAAAAGAAAGAAACAAACTAATTTGCATATACACTTGTCAAAGTGTTGCTCCCGTATAGTATGTCCCCAAAGCATTCTCCAAACAAGGAAATGTGTGGATAACCAGACTTCTAGAGACTCCTATAAGGTAACTCAAAGAGGGTAGAAAGTCAATTTGACCCAGGTATGCGATACCTGCTCCAACGACGCTCACCACGCTTCTCTACCACACCCCTCTCCACAAGGGCAGTGAGCTCCCTCTGGACCGTTTTTTCGCTCACTGTTGGTAATTGCGCCGCGACAGCTCCAATACTGCTTTCCCCTCTCTCTTTGAGTATAGAAAGGATGGCATCGGCACGTGACCCGAGCTCCTTTTTATGTCCTTTATAGAGAGGAGTGGTGGCTCTGTCCTCTTTATTAAGACGTTCTAGCGCCCCTATGCTTACCACCTTCCCTTCCTCATCTATGAGAGTAGATTTAAGCGTCTCACACTCCCCTGCAAGAGTA
>CAYITB010000024.1:0-8385 GCA_964366155.1 uncultured Candidatus Saccharibacteria bacterium | reverse complement strand
CGGCGGAGAGAGAGATGGGGATTTTTTTACCGTTCTTATTCTCAAGATAGTAATCGTCAGTAATCTTAATGTTATACACTCCATTACTCATTGCCTTAGTAATCGGTGAGGCATCCCTCTCTACACGCACGTTCCCTTGGTAGAGAGGGAGGATGCGGTGCACCTCTGTACCTAGCGCATCTTGTGCCGCAACACGCAAGAGTATAGATGCGGCTTGGTTCATAATAGTCACCTCCAGATTTGAATTAAACGCAATCAGCCCCTCACTCATGAGGGACAGGATTGCGTCCATTTGAGAGACATGTTGCTCCATAACACCTACCGACAGAAAGTCGGTAGTGTACTAACGAGTTACGCTGATAGTAGCACCTTGTTCCGCGGCAAGTGCGCGGACCGTTACGCGCCCGTTTGCCGATTTAGAAATATAGTAGCCAACGCCATTGGTAGTCGTTGCCTGCGGATCAGTGGGAATAGCAGTGAGATACTTTTCACTCCAAATGAGCTCGTTTAATGTCGCAAGCGCGGGAGTAGCTGTCGCGCACGTTGTGGTTGCGGTATCACCAATACAGATCTCTTTTTGAGTAGTAGTAATATCTGCAGGGAGCGTCCCGTTGTTATCAAGCGCGTATTGATACACCGCATTAAGAATGGTGTTTACGTCAACACGACGTTGCGCGTTCCTCGTATCACCGAGCTGTTTGGTGGGATTAATCGCAATGATCACAATACCAGCGAGGATCGCGATTGCCGCCACAACAAGGAGGATTTCTAGGAGGGTAAACCCGCCCCGTGGAGAGAAAGAATGTTTTATCTTCATATGAAAGATGTTTTTTATATACACTAATAATACGGATAAAGCTCCCTACAGTATAGCAACGACCTAAAAATCCGCCACCTCCTGCCATACGGCGACGTGAATTGTCGGATTGATGGCGTCAATAGTCACCTCTGTCTTTCTCACCACATTCCCCACAGTGCTTGAGGCGGTAACGAACGCTCCGCTTCCTCCGAGGTTCGTAACACTATACTCACAGACTCCCTTACCGAGCATAAGTGTATTAGATCCCGCAAAGAGCGACACGTCACGGATCTGTTGGAGCGCCTCTTCAACACAAGCATCAGCAAGCATACGTGCTTGCGCAGACTGCTCAAGCGCAAAGCTTGTGCGAGATGAGGCGAGCCCCAAGAGGAGGAGCGAGCTTGCAATCGCCATACCAACCGCCCCCACGACCAACACGCTCAAAAGAGTAATATAGCCATGAGAGTTGGTAGTCATGGATGACGGAGGCTCGCAGAGCTTATAAACGTTTTTGTAAACGAGAACTCCTCTCTTCCGTCAGAATTCACAGAATTAAGAGTGAACTGAATACGGAGAGTCCCTGGGGTATTCATTCGAGAGAGATTGTTGAAGAAGAGTCCAGAGGCACTCACTCGAGCATTAGTAAGAGGAATTGTGGGACCAGAGCCCTTAGTAACGTAGAAGATACCGTTAGAGATATCAAACACAGTAGGGTTCTCTCCTCCTGTGTAGGTATCAAGAGAAAGTGTTGTGGCGTTTAAACCTTGTGCGGGAGTGTTTACGGTATCCGCATTACGGATTGTTTGAGTGACGAGCTGGAGCACCGCGGCGCCTTGTTGTTCCACCTCGGCAATCGTCTGATTTTTAACACGAGACTGGAGCAGTGACGCAAGGAAAATTGAGATAACAAGCAGAAGAACCGCCGAAATACTCACATAGAGGAGGAGTTCAATGAGGGTAAAGCCCCTCGGAGCAGGTAGTTGATAGTGAGTGGATTTCATTGGGGACGAAAGACCATAAACTCTTCGGCATTTGATTGCCCGACCATAAAAGCGCGGTCAAGCGTAGTATCGTACGCCGCACCAAGGAGTGGGTTATTGCCAATAACATTAAATTGAGTAAGGAGTGTGGGAGCCGCAGGAGTGTTTACATCAATGATTGTAAACTCTCCCCCCGTATCACTGCTCGCAATAAAGAGGAGGCTCCCCCCACCCAGAGTAAGCGCAATATCGTTAATGAGACCCCCCGTTGCCAGAGATCCTACCAGTGTAGGAAGGAGTGGATTACTCACACTAACCACACGGAAACTACTCCCCTGCCCTACGAATAGAAGTGAGCCAGAAAGTGCAATGGTGGTAGCGTCAGTATTACCGGGAAGATTTACGCCTGATCCCACTAATGAAGGTGCGGATGGAGAAGAAACATCAACAACCTGCACTTCTTGAGCACCGCTCGCCGAAGCAATGTAAGCATACTGACCAGAAACAACAACTTCATTTCCCGTTGCTCCTAAATTAAGTGAGCCAAGGAGACTCGGGCTACTGGGACTAGTAACGTCAATGACAACAAATTCATCATCCCCCGAGCTGACTCGCACGAGATATGCTCTTGTCCCACTCACAAACACACCAAGAGGATTTGCCCCACCGGGAGCATTGTAAGTACCGGCAAGATTCGGCGCGGAGGGTATACTCACATCAACAATCTGCAACTCTTGACTGTTGTTACCATTTGAGACATACGCGTAATTACCCGCTACCGCGATATTTGTTGGCGTTCCGGAGAGTGAGAGCGTCCCCACAATACTCGGACTGTCGGGACTCGTTACATCAATAACTAAAAAGTTAGGAGTGCCACCATTGCGTACCATATACACATAGGTACCCGCAACTTGAACCTTGAGCCCGTTGTTATTGCCCGCAATATCAATGCTGGCGCTACTTGTTGCATTTGCCCAATTACTCACCGCTGTTGCGATCCAATTACTCAACTCTGTTACAAGAGCGACCGACCCTGCTCGCTGGAGATTTTGTTGCCAGCTCACCGTTGCGGTAACCGACTTTCTTTTTGCATCAATGCTCGCAATGGTGATCTGACGAGAAAAAATATCGTTTGTATCGGGAAGTAAAGAGAGATTCCACTCATTGCTTGTTGTCGCTAGTCCGTAGGTTCCGTCGGTAAGATTGGTAAAGCCAACATCACGGATATTACGAACTGCCTCAATCCCCTCCTCCGCTAGAAAAACAGCGCGAGCCCGATTACCCGCGAGCACGGTTGATTCTCGCCCATAGAGATAGGCCCCCGTAAGCGCAGTCACAATAAGAATAAATACGGAAGATGCGAGGAGCACCTCTACGGCAGAGAAGCCACTAATAATTAACCGTTCCTTGTTCATTAAGTGAAATAGTACGTACCTCGTTGGTACTTGAGGTAAGTGTTGTTGTGCCCGCGCTCTCGGGAAGTCCGGTAAATTTTGTAAAAGTAATTTCTGTAAGACCCGAAGGAGTGATGCTCGCGGGGAGGTCAAACATTTCGTCGTAGCTCGTGTCGCGCCCCGCATAACTTGGTCCCTTATAAAGAGTAATACTACTCGTTGCAATCGCGACTCCCCAATGTGCATCACCACTTGAGGCACGAGCAAGCACTTGCGCACGGCGCAAACTCTGCGTAATAGTCACCGCGGCAATGTCTACATCATTCCGCACTTGGAAGGATTGATAGAGGGGGATTGAGATACCGGCAATAATGCCAAGCGCCGCAATGGAGAGCAGAGTTTCGAGTAACGTGAATCCCCGTTGCACGCGCATACTACTGCGTATTGAGCCCTCCCACAAGATTATAGATGGGGAGGATCACCGCAAGCGCCACCGCTACGACCCCAAGCCACACAATTACCAAGAGTATGGGCTCTAAGATAACGGTGAGATTTTTTGTTGAAGTGTCGGCCTTACTCTCAAACATTTCCCCCACCTTGAGGAGTGTCCCAGGGAGATTCCCTGACTGCTCTCCGGCCACAATTAATTGTTGAATAGGCGTAGGGATAAGGTGACGCACCCGAGGAAATGAAGAAAAACTTTTTTGGAATGAATTCCCCTCTTCTACTGAGTCACGGAGGTGCTCGTAGAGCAACCGATACGCACGGAACTCAGTTGCGGAAGAGAGTGACTCGAGCGCCTGTGTCACAGGAAGCCCCGCTTCAAGGAGAGTGCCAAGGAGGTAGCCAAAGCGCGCAATCTCTACCTCCTTCATTAACTGCTTCACCCCTGGTACGGAAAAAAGGAATAATTGCCCCACTATTTTTGTCTTGGAGAAAAAAAAGATGAGATAAAAAAGCACGAGAGCGAGCACAACGAGCGGAGGGATGACAACGGATCCATACTCACCAAGGAAGGAGCCCGTGGCAATGAGCACTTTGGTAACGAGCGGGAGCTCAAGCTTGAGTTGCGAGAAAACGGTAGCAAGTTTAGGAAGGATGAACCACGCAATCCCCACGCCAATCACCACAGTGAGCGTGAGCACAAAGAGTGGGTACATCATTGCCGAGCGAAGCTTGGACTTGAATACGCGCTCTTTTTGCTCCTCAACGGCAACTACTTTGAGATTCTCTACTAATTTACCCGACTCCTCCCCTAAACGGATAAGTGAGAGCGTGTGCTCCTTAAAGAGGCCACTCTCTTGTAGCGCGCGCCAGATAGGTGAGCCGCTTTCAATATCAGCTTGGATCGCAAGTAGGGCGCGCTTCATACGCTTGGTGCGCACCTCCTCCGCAATAGAGGCGAGCGCGCCATTGATCGGCATGCCAGAAGCAACAAGCATGCTTAGGTTTTCAACAAAATAGTTCCGCTCTTTGCTTAAACCAATCGTAGCAAAAGTCATGATTCATCTTCTTCCTCCTTATCGTCGTCACTCTTTTTTTTCTTCTCCTCTCCTTCTGGTGGCTCGGCAACACGGAGGAGCTCCTCAAGTGTAGTGACGCCGTTCTTCACTTTCTCAATTCCGTCTTCAAAAAGTGAGAGGGAACCCTCCTCCCGCGCGAGGCGCCACACATCTTGGGATGAAGGTTTGTGCACGATCAGATCTTGGAGTGCCGGTGTCACGGTAATGAACTCAAAAATTGCCGTCCGCCCGCGGAAGCCTGTGTTGCTACACGCGGCGCACCCCTTGCCCTTATAGAGAAGCGTGGACGCATCGGGGAAGTAAGGTGCGCAGGCCTTGAGCGGACCTCTAAAGTGCCCATGTTTTACGGTCACGCTATAACGACAGTTATCACAGATTTTTCGCACCAAACGCTGTGCCACAATCACCTCAAGTGTTGAGGCCAGCAGGAACGGCTCAATCCCCATATCAACGAGGCGCGGAACCACAGTAGCCGCGTCGTTGGCATGAAAGGTGGAGAGGAGGAGATGCCCCGTGAGCGCGGCGTTGACTGCGATCTCCGCGGTCTCTTGATCGCGTATTTCCCCCACTAAAATAATGTCGGGATCTTGGCGCACAATAGAGCGGAGCCCTTTAGCAAAAGTGAGGTTGGTTTGGGCGTTTACTTGTATCTGGTTCACCCCCTGCACTTTGTACTCCACCGGATCCTCAATGGTGGTGATGTTGGTATCGGGATTGTTGAGGAGCTTCAAGAGCGCGTAGAGCGTGGTCGTTTTGCCCGAGCCGGTAGGACCAGAAACGACGATCATGCCAAAAGGTTTATCTGCCGCCGCACGTAAAATCTCTTGATGAGCAGAGCCGAGCCCGATCTCGGGGAGCGAGAGCCCTTGCACGTAGGCCGAGAGAACGCGACATACCACCTTCTCCCCCTCCACCGTGGGCACAATGGAGATACGCATATCAACGGCGGCAGTATTATTCTCATAGCGGAGCGACCCGTCTTGCGTGGAGAAGTGCTCGTCAATGCGCAGACCGCTCTTTACCTTGATACGGTTTAAAATATTTTCGTAATACTCCTTGGGAATGCGCCCCGCCTGATGGAGCACCCCATCTACGCGAAAGCGGATAATAACCTCCTTTATCTGTGGCTCAAAGTGGATATCAGAGGCTTTGTAAGTAAGTGAGTCATCAAAAATTTCTTCCAAGAGCTCTGGCGCGATGCGCTCTTTTTTCTCTAAAATTTTTGAGAAGCGCGTCTCGAGCGGCTTTTGGTAGTGCACAAAGAGCGCGTCAATGTCGTCGGGGAGTGAGTAGGTGATCCGTATCTTCTTATGGGGGAAGAGTTGTGTCAGTTCCGGCAAAAGCTCGTGGTTGTGGGGATTATCGGTCGCGATGACGACGCCGTTACTGCTCTGCGAGAAGACGACCGCGCGGTGCTTACTCGCCATGCTCTCGGGGATAAGCTTGATCTGTTCCTCCGGGAGAGAAGCAGAGTTAAGATCCGAGTAGGGCACGTCAAAAGACTCCGCGAGAGCTTGGCCCAGGAGGTCGTTGGTAATGAGTCCGTCGGTGAGGAGCTGATCGGTAAAGGACGTGTGATGAGCACGCGCGTTCTCTTCTGCTCGCTCGGCGTCCTCGGGACTCAAGTAATTACCTTTGAGGAGAATTTGTTTTAGTTGGTCGTTTTCAATGTGCATAGAATGTTAAAAAGAAACCTAAGAAAAATCACGCGCTCCCAATTTTTTGTTGCACGTGCGCCACAATATCGGCAACGGGGGTATTGGATTTTATAAAAAAGTCGGAAGCGCCAAGTGCTCGAGCGCGCTTCTCATCTTCCGCTTGATTTAGATTAGTGAGGATGACCACCGGCATTTTGAGCTGATTTTTTTTAATCGTCTCCAGCACGGTAAAGCCATTGACTTTGGGCATAATGAGATCGCAGAGCACGAGCGCGTAGTCACCCTTTTTGAGCAATTCAAGCCCCTCCTCTCCATCACTGGCGCTCTCGGCATCGTAGCCCGCGTGAGAAAGTTTAAGCTTGAGCGCATTGGCAAGCGGCTTCTCATCCTCAATGATGAGGACCTTCTTTTTTGCAGAAGACATTACTTCTTTAGTATACCTTAAAAATGAAAACCCCGCCGCAGATTGCTGTAATCGAAGTTCAACTCCGAACATTCGTAATATTACGAAATAAACGTGAGGGCTTTGCCGGCGGCGGAGCCGCGGCCCGTGCGACCAATGCGGTGCACGTAGTCGTCGTAGGTGGCGGGCAGGTCGTAGTTAATAACGTGACTCACGCCAACAATATCTAATCCGCGCGCCGCCACATCAGTAGCCGCGAGCACCTGCACCCTCCCCGATTTAAAGAGGTCCAAGGAGCGTTGGCGCTGGCTCTGACTTTTGTTGCCGTGGATGGACTCTGCTTTAATCCCGCGCTTGCGCAGTACGAGGGCGAGTTTTTCTACCCCATGCTTTGTCCTTCCAAAAATAAGTACTTTGCCAAAATCCGGCTGTACCAAGAGATCATGGAGTGCGTCAATTTTTTCCTGCCCTCTCTGTACGCGGATGATATCTTGTTCCACCCCCGTTGCCGTGTCGCGCGTTTTTACCGAGATAGAAACTGGGGTGCGCAAAAACTCGCGGATGAGCCCGTCAATCTCGCGCGAGATCGTGGCGGAGAAAAAGAGCGTGTGCCGCTCCTTGGGCATCTGCGCAAGAAGGAAGCGCATGTCGTTGATGAAGCCCATGTCCAACATGCGGTCTGCCTCATCCAACACCACAGTGGAAACGTTAGCCAAGGAGAGCACCTTGCGCTCCATCAAATCTTTAAGACGTCCCGGTGTACCGATCACAAAATGATTCTGCCGGCGCAACTCGCGGATCTGCGCGCCGATGTTCATCCCTCCCACGCAACACACGCCAAAGATGTGCATCCCCGGGCTAAAGTCACGGAGCTCTGTATGAATCTGGAGCGCAAGCTCACGCGTGGGCACCACAATGAGCACACGCTCACGCGGATTCTTGAGCACCTTGTTAATTAACGGGAGGAGGAAGGCGCCGGTCTTGCCGGTGCCGGTGTTGGCAATACCCACCACATCGGTGCCTAGCACAATGTGCGGGATACACTGATCTTGGATGGGCGTGGGCGCGAGGTAGCCCTTGCGGACAACGTTCGCCACGATGCGCGGGTCAAGATGAAAATCTTTAAAAGTGTGTGTTGGTTCGTAGCGCAGCTCCTGCGTGGTGATAACCGCTTTGTTGATGAAGAGGTTTACATCAAGCGTCTGCTCAAACTTGCGCTTGCGCGGAGCGCGAGCAACATTAAAACGAGGTCGTGTGTGACGACCTTTTTGCATGGGAGCACTGGTCCGCCGGCTGGCGGACGGCCCACCCGAATATGGTTTACGAAACATTGAACTTTAATTGTACCACAGAACCATTATCTACACAAGTTTTTATCAAAATCTCGTTTGAGTCATCATTGTATTTCACTCACGACCGTGAGAGAAATGCCATATATACAATTAAGAAAAGAGGGGTCACAGGTGATGGAAGTCTCACTTCCATCATTGAGCCATTTTAGAGACTCCGACTTCAATCAAAACAAAACCCCCTGACCGAAGTTAAACTTCGGTCAGGGGGAGGGTCAACCCGCCCGAACGACTGACGTCGTCCAGTCGGGCGGGAGGTTCAGAGGAACAAAGGTTCAA
>CAYITB010000023.1:3517-8389 GCA_964366155.1 uncultured Candidatus Saccharibacteria bacterium | reverse complement strand
GATTCTTTGCGCGAGAAAGTTTACGTTTACGGAATTCTACATCAGTAAAAATACGCGGTACCTCAAGGAGTGTTGGCACTTCCTCCGTGTCCTCCATAAGCAGGAGGAGCGCGTTCCTCATATACTGCTCAAACACTGGCCCCATAGTCTCGTTTGAGAAGAGGCGATTAAAAATAGACTGCATTTCGTTGACAATAAAGGTTTTCTCCTCGGGACGCGCAGGGTTAAACTCCAACATATTGAGCCCAAGAGGGCGTGTGAGGTCACCAGGGTCAAACACGATACAATCATCAATGCGTGAACGGGGGACCGATGCGAGCACCTCATTTATAAGGTCTCCGTGAGGATCAATAATACATACTCCCTCCCCTCTCTCTATATCCTGTACCGCCATGCTCCGCATAAGGTAGCTTTTCCCCGTTCCTGTTTGTCCAAGTAGGTAGAGGTGCCGTCGACGATCTTCGATTGCCACGCGCACTATCTTTTCCTCCCCACGGAAGTCGCTCACACCGAGCACCACCCCTTCAGAAGGGAACACCGAGGGTGGAGGCGCCTCGCGTGTTTTAAGCCACCCAATGCGAGGGATGCCGGCGGATGTTGTAGGAAAGTGAAAAATACTTGCAAGTTCTTCACTGGAGAGAACAAACGCCTCATTACTACGCCACTCGCGGAATGCGTAATCAGAAATGAGGGAACGTTGCGTCTGCGGTCTGTGTACCACAAAACTATTGCGGTCGGGAGAAGCAAACTGCGCAAAGGATCCACCGATCGCGGTGAGGAGATCCTCCGCGCGATCGCCCGTTGCGCTTGAGGTAACAACGCGCACAATGACGGAAAAGAGTGGGTGAGACATTTTTCCTTGGAGCATCTGCACCGCGCGCTCATCAACCACAAGATCCTTTGGTTTTTCATTTTTTGAAGAATTACCGAAAGTCTGAACCACGTCTGAAACGTTGAGGATGTCCGTGCGCATAATCTCGGAAAGTTTGTAGCCCTTCTTGAGACTCTCTATCGCATTATGCATACGCTTTTTCACCCCGCCATCGGCGGGGCGTACAAGAATTTGTATGGTTGCTCCATCTCCCACACCCTCCAACTTTGAGAGTGTGCTAATAATTGGCCCAAGAGTGTCTACCTTTGCTTCTGCGTAGGTACGTATCGGTTTAAAGTAGGACTCCGCAAGAGAGAGGCGAGCGGCACGGATCTCCCCATGTGGGTTAATGACAGTATAATCATCTACCTCACGCACGCGCGCGTCTGGGAAGAGCCCTTGGATTTGTTCGGTCGCAAAGGTGAGAGAGGAGCGGGGAACCGCGAGGTAAAAGTGAATATCCTCTCCAACGTGGTGCACCGCAATCTCAAACACAAAGGGCGCCCCGAGTGAAGAGAGGGCGGAGAAGAACTGTTCGGAGAGTCCAATATCAGAGAGCCCCGCATCGCCCTCCTGTGCCTCGCGACGGGGGAGGTTAATCTCCAAGAGACGTAGGCGGAGAGAGAGGAGGTGCGGGCGAGAGAGCATACGCATAAGAAAAACGCCAAGGAACGCGCAGAGAGCGAGCGCAATAACACCAACAACGAGCACGAGGGGATTACTCAACAAGTCCATGCGTTTTGAGCTCTGTGTAGAGCTTATCGGCAAGCACATCGTGGAATGCGTCAATTAAGAGCGGTTGCTCGTTGCGCACCGCGTCAATTGCGCGTGCAATACCACGATCGGGGATGAGCCCTATGTAGTGATTAAGTGTCTCCTTTTCATCATCAGAAAGATTATCAAGGTAGTGCGTGCCCGCGGGAGCGGTCTGCGCAATGGGTTGTTTTCCAAAAAGTTCCTCACCAACAATGTGGTGGACTACCTCACGCTCTTCGTGCACTCCATGCTCAAGCGCAATGGTCTCTCGGCGTGCCTCTATGGCGCGCGCAATGTCCGCGACCTCACCTTGCACCGATTCTGCAGAAAAAAGTTCCGCCATATGCCTTCAGTATACTATACTAACCCTGTCTATGCGCGCGCTTACGGGACTCAACACAAAACAGCAGGAGGCGGTGGAGTACACCGAGGGGCCTCTCCTCATTATTGCTGGCGCAGGAGCGGGAAAAACAAAGACCCTCACTCACCGCATCCTCCACCTCATTGAGAAGGGCATCCCGGGAGAGGCGATACTCGCCGTCACCTTTACCAACAAAGCCGCGCGCGAGATGGGGGAGCGCGTCCGTGCACTTGTGCACGAAGGAAGGCTCCCCTTTATTGCAACCTTCCACGCGCTCTGCGTGCACATTTTGCGCGAGCACGCACGAACATTAAATTACCCACGACATTTCTCCATCCTTGATAAAGAGGATGCGCTCTCATGCATACGCCGCGCAATGGAAGTGCGTGGCATCTCACCAAAAACACTTGAGCCGCGGAAAGTTCTCGCCGCCATCTCCCGCGAGAAAAATAATCTAAGAACACGGAGTGAGTACGAGGAGTCGGCGCGGAGCGCCGCCGGACGCCTCATCTCTGGACTGTGGGGAGAGTATGAGCGCATCACGAGGAAGGAAAAATCTTTTGACTTTGATGACCTCCTTGTTGAGACGGTGCTCCTCCTGCGCGCTCACCCCGAGATCCTTAAAGAGTATCAGGAGCGGTGGCGCTACCTCCACATTGACGAATACCAAGATACCAACGCGGCACAGTATGCATTGACGGAGCTCCTCGCGGGAGAACATAAAAATCTTTGCGTTGTTGGCGATGCTGATCAATCAATCTATGGATGGCGCGGTGCCGACTTCCGCAACATACTCAATTTTGAGCACGATTATCATGATGCAAAAGTTGTGGTCTTGGAGGAGAACTATCGCTCAACACAAACTATTCTAGCTGCCGCAAACGAGGTGATAGAAAAAAATCAGGAACGTCGAGAAAAAAATCTTTTCACAAAAAATAAAATTGGAGAAAAAATAGGTCTCATTGCCGCCCTCAATGAGGGGATGGAGGCACGCGCCGTGGCAGAAAAATCTCGAGAGCTCATTACGCGGGGAAAGATCTCTCCCGCCGATATTGCGGTACTCTATCGAGCAAACTTTCAATCTCGCGCACTTGAAGAGGCCTTCCTCTCTGCCGGCGTACCCTACCGCGTATTTGGCATCCGCTTTTTTGAACGAGCGGAGGTAAAGGCCATGCTTGGCTACCTGCGTGCCGCGCAAAATCCTGACGATATTGAGAGCGTCAAGCGCATTTTAAACGTCCCTAAACGCGGGTTGGGGAAGGCAACACTCGCTAAAATATTCTCTGGTGAACGTACCTCACTCCCTAAAGCAACGGAGATAAAGGTTGATGTTTTTTTCCGCTTCCTAGAACGCATCCACACAGAGGTAGAGAGGGCTCCCGTTTCATCTGTTTTTAAATTCATTCTTAAAGAGAGCGGGTGGGAAAAGGAGCTCCTTGAGGGAGGCGAGGAGGGAATTGACCGCCTTGAGAATATCCGAGAACTGGTAACGCTTGCAAGTGTGTACGACGCGCTCCCCCACGGAGAAGGGGTTGAAAAACTCCTCACTGACGCGGCACTCCTTGCGGCAGAAGAAGAAACGGAAGAAAAGGAGGTGGGGGAAGCCGTACGACTTATGACCGTCCATGCCGCAAAAGGACTTGAATTTGCTTATGTTTTTGTAGTAGGGCTTGAGCAAGATCTCTTTCCCCATGCGCGAGTGGGGGGGAGTGCGCGTGATGCGGAGGAGGAGCGACGCCTCTTTTACGTTGCGCTCACTCGCGCAAAAGAGCGCCTTATCCTCTCCTACGCGCAGACCCGCACTATATACGGATCACGAAAAATCTCTGTCCCCTCCGAGTTCCTTACTGACATTAGTGACGACCTCTTAACGGTAGAAGAAGTACGAGGAATAGAGAGTGAGGATGTGATAGAGTGGGATTAATGCGAGCAAAAAAATCTCTCGGACAACACTTCCTTACTTCCGTACCTGCACTCGGAGCAATTATTGAGGCAGGAGATATAGAGAAAAGAGATACCATACTTGAGATTGGGCCGGGGAGGGGGGTGCTCACACGAGAGCTCCTCGCACAAGGGGCAAGGGTGATTGCGATAGAAAAAGATCATGAACTCATAGCGCTCTTGGGTGAAAAATTTAAGGATGCGATCCGTGCAAAAAATCTCATCCTTGTGGAGCACGACATACTCGCGTGGAGTAGCGCCTCTCTCATCCCAAAAAAGAATAATTACAAAATTATTGCGAACATTCCGTACTACATTACTGGAGCAATTATTGAAAAATTCTTAAGTGTAGAACATCAACCAGACCATATGGTGCTCCTTGTGCAAAAAGAAGTTGCGGAGCGTGTTGTGGCAAAAAATAAAAAAGAGAGCATCCTCTCGCTCTCGGTAAAAGTGTACGGAACGCCACGCATTGTACGCACCGTACCCCGTGGATCCTTTACACCAGCGCCTACTGTTGATTCAGCAATTCTCTCTATCAGTAACATCTCTCGTAATAATTTTATTGGAGTAGATGAGGCGCGATTTTTTGCACTCGTGAAAAAAGGTTTTGGCTCAAAACGCAAGTTCCTACGGAGTAACATTGGGGCAAATGAGAAAGAGTTCGAATCTTGCTCTATTCCCTTAAAAGCCCGCGCGGAAGATATAACACTTAATCAATGGCTCTGTCTCGCACACACATTGTAATAATTGTGGGTATACTACTCACTCTTTTTGTTGCACTGATGGAAGTGAGACTTCCATTAGTGAGCCATATTTCTGATGATTCAAGTTCGAGAGCTATCTTTACTCGTATTGATGAAAACAAGGGAACACTCACTATTGTTGGAGGTTCGACCTCTAACACGTATCGTGTCAAGATTGCGGATACGGAAGAGGAGCG
>CAYITB010000023.1:0-3417 GCA_964366155.1 uncultured Candidatus Saccharibacteria bacterium | reverse complement strand
CCTCCAAGCGGTTTTGTGTTTTCCTCCGGGGGAGAACAGCCCCCCCCACTACTTTTTAATTGAAGCGAGATAGGAGTAACGGTACTCACTGGTGTTATGGGAGAAACCGGTAATTTTGCTTTTGTGAGTTGGAGTTTTTGGACAAAGGCTATGAGTTGGAGGAGGGAGGAGCGGAATTCTGGGGTAAATTGCAGTGTTTGGGCAAACAAAACAGAGGGGGAACTTAAGGTAAAGACGAGTAGCCCTACAAGAAGAAGCTTTTTCTTCATATTCATCCACAGTATAGCATGCATGGATAGGTGTTTGAGGGTAAAGCTCTGCTAAAATAGAGCTATGAACATGCGTTCCGCTTTGGCGGTCCTCTTTGCAGTGATTGCTCTTGCTCTGTTTGGATTATGGTACCTAGGAGACAAAGCATTGGGAGAGAGAGTGCCTATCACCGCCTCTACAACTGCCTCCGCACGGACCAATCAACCCGATACCGACGGGGATGGTCTCCGTGATTGGGAAGAGAAGCTCTGGGGTACGAACAAGAGTAACCCCGATACCGATAGTGACGGGATGAGCGATGGGGAAGAAGTGACGAGTGAGACCGACCCGCGCGTCCCTGGGCCACAGCCGCTCACTTTAGATGTAGACAAGTCTCGCGCTCTCATCCATAAATTAAACTATGGCCACAAGGTCCCCATCCTCTCTCCTGATCCGTCTGATTTAAGCACGAGTAATAACATCACCATAAGCTCACTCAACACCGTCAATACTAGTGATTTAAATAATCTCCGACAGTACGGCTTAGCCGTGGCACAGACCCTGTTCCCTCTTGCGAGCGGAACTATGAGCACTGCCGCAAGCACCACTCTCTCTATGGTGGAGCACAAGCGCTACGAAGGAGCTCCGGGGCTCGTCTCATTAAGCGCTCTCCTGCGCACTATTGCGAGCACGCTCATAGAGATGCCGGTACCGAGCTCTGCCGCGGAACTGCATACCGCACTCGCGGGAGACCTTTTAAAACTCGGGGAGCTCTCCTCCTATATGGCGAAGGCGGAGACAGAGCCCATCCTCGCGCTTTCAAGCGCGCAGGAGTTTGAGAAGGCGCGCACCGTGCTCGCTAAAGACGTAGACAACTTCAACCAGTACTTCCGCGATAGACAAATCCTCTTTAATCAGTTTGAATCTGCTAAAATAGAGCTATGAAGCGCGTAGAGAAAAACGGGATGCTTGTGGTACTCGTGCTCTGCGCGCTGTCTCTCCCTCTCCTCACACGTGCCTTGGAACCAAATTCTGAAGGCAAAACTGCGGGGGAACGACTTGAAGAAATACGCGAGGCTGACGCGGATGTCACAGAATGCCAAAATGCCGCAGAGGGCGGTATTAGCGCCGATGGTGGGGGAGGAGGTGACTACGTGCCGGTGCACGAGGTGGGAGACCTCTTGAGTGTGAGTACGCAAAACGCGGGGCTTACCTTCCAGATTTGTATGTACACCAAAACGCTCAAGCGCATCCAGTATGAGTGGGAGGAGAAGGAGCTCATCACCAACCCAGACGCACGCAAGGAGTCAGCACAGGCAATAGGGGAGCTCCGCAAGGATTATTTTTATGGAACAGACACAAGTGCGCCCGGCATTGCGCAAAAACAATACTACACCACCTATGAAGAACAATCGAACCCACAAGTAGGCGGTCAACCCATCTACATCACCAATACTGCACAGCATATAAAGAGAGTAGAGGACGAGGCTCAAAATATTTTCCTCAAAGATATAGAAAATACTCAACCCATCTTTGCGCAGACAATTAAAAGTTCTCTCGCGAACAGTTCCGCCGTCAATGCAAATGACGCAACACGGCTCGCGCAACGCTTGAAATCCGACTTTACACAACAAGGGTTTAACGACTTTACCTCCGACTTTAACAAGGGGGGCTGGGACGCGTGGCTCAAGATCATACAGCCCAACAATAACCCCTACGGACAGTATATGATCGCCCAAGAGGAGCTGGGCTTGCGCAAATCTCAAGCGGAAAAAAATGCGCGGGAGGAGGTGCTCGCAGGGGGAGGATTCCTCCCCAATCGTGTGTGTGATGAGGGTGGATGGGATTCCCTCCCCAGCACCGGTCCTGAAGGAGAAACAAAATTTTGTCGAAAGTGGAAAGTGCTCACCCCCGCGACTGCTCAATCAAATCAATATAATCAGCTCTGGGGAGCTACGCTTGATCAGGTCATTAATGCTGACCAGCAGATTGAGGACTTTATTGCGCCCGAACTCCGTAATGATAGAGCAGGTCTTATCCAGGGTATTGCCGCAAACACAAACCAAGACTCTATTTTTGATGAGGGAGAAGAAGACCCCTGTCCGGGTCCGGGCCCCTGCGTGAGAACAGGATGGAATGGAAGTACTCTCCCAAATAGTAGAGGAGGTGGATTTGACCTACCAGGAAGTAATCTAACCGATAGTAATGATGATGGTATTTATGATTTCCTTTCAGATAACCAAGATCTCTATACGGGATTACGTGATCGCATACAAGGACTCCTTGGTGATTTAGGATTAACTCAACAACAGCGTCGCGCGGCGATAGACGCTTTCCTTGCTACCGTCCCACCCACAATTACTATGACAGTCACCACTCCCTCGCTTCAAGAAATTACCACGGTACCAAATCAGTCACGCATTACTTGGGAGACATTTAATGCAACAAGGTGTGAGACAGCGAATGACTGGTACCACTACGGTACTCGTAACGCTAACGACTATTGGGATGGAAATTATACGATAAAAAAGAAGGGGGATAGACTCTCACCAACAGGAAATAATCGCGCGGTAACTATCGCACTCCCCGTCCGCTTCCCCGTTGATTTTGTAAACACACAGTCAGGTAACCCACTCGTAGTACCTCTCACAAATCCAACTCTTCGTGCAACGAGAGGTATGTTACAAAGCTCTATAGACGCATCTCGGTTAGTGGAAACTATTACTATTAACACAAGTAACGTACAAGGATTTGTTGAAAATCAGGCTCACGATCTCCTTATTGGCGGACTGGATGGACGCTGGGAACAAACAGGTAGCGGCCCTGGTCGCCCAACAGGAGAACGCCCCGCTATACACGTCCCTGCAACTACAAACCCAAATGTATGTACACGCGCTGAATGGTATGGACCAAGTAAGCTTGTTGCTTCACTCCGAAATGAGACCGAACGGCGGATCGGTCTCCCATCCGATCCCGCAGAAGCGGTACTCCGATACTTCAACATTTCATACAACACCCTTGATGTATGCCGACGCACTCCACCATCTACCCAAGATAACTCGGGGTGGGACAACGCCTCTATTGTCATCGCCCCAAAACTTACCTATGGAATGATTTGTTACAACAACAATACATCAAACTCAAACAATTACACCTATAAAGAGGTGA
>CAYITB010000022.1:0-8549 GCA_964366155.1 uncultured Candidatus Saccharibacteria bacterium | reverse complement strand
AATCATGAGCAAAAACCAAACGCAGAGGAATGGAGCAAAAGAGAGTGTGCTTTTTTTTGGTCAGTTTACGCCCATTTTCTCTTCAAAGTCAGAAAGCTGTTCTAAATTTTCCATCTGTACGATGGCTCTTTGAGTTTCAAGATGCCCTAATCGTGCTTGTATTTTTCTGATAGACCCACAAACCCCCTCTGCTTTTTGACGAAATTCTTCCTCAGATATTTTTTCCTCTTCTTCTTGCACGTATTTTTCCCAGTACTCTTTACCACCGATAGTTCTCGCTAAAAAATTCCAAGGGCCATCCTCAGGATTTTCAAGGTGTTGAAACCCTTGGAGGTCTCTATTTATGATCTCTGTTTGATAGTATGCAAACGCTTCTGCTAATAAACGATCATAGCCATGTCTTTTGTGTAAGTTTGGATCAATCGTATGCAATATCTCATGACTAATGAGTTCTTTATCGCCGACCGAAATAATAAGACTTGTTTCTCGTAATCTCTCATCAGCAAACGATTCGCCCGGTATTGCCATGCCTCGGCTTGCCATGCCCCCTTGCCCCTGTATTTTGACAGAAAATTTCTGATATTCACCAATATCAGAAAAAAATAAAACCGGGCGAGCAATTTCCTTACCGGAAATATTTGAGGCGGTAATAGATTTAGCTTTTATATACTGAAGACTTTTTAAATCATCGGGGCCAACAATGTCTCTGCCATTTTCTTGTAACACGGGATTAAAGGCATCCCTTACCCATTGCTTTATGTTCCCGAGACTCATCTGTTCAAATGCTTCTTCCCAGATTCTAAATGCATTTTCTCTTTGTTCATCAAGCCATTTTTGAGGTGATGCCTCGATGCGCTCTTCTTGATCTTCCCGCCCTTCCCCAAGTGTTTTTGGCACCTCTATCTCATTTTTTTTAATTAGGCGGGCGGCTTTTGAGAAGTCTAAATTACCTTCCTTGTCTTTACTTACTCCCACCAATATTTCAGGCGTGCCCTCTGTCCTATTGTTCGATGACTCCCAAGTGTTCATATGTGCGAGTGGAAGGAATCGAACCTTCGACCTCTGTCTTATCAGGACAGCGTTCTACCACTGAACTACACTCGCGTCGCGCAAACTATAACAAATTCCTTTAGTTGAGACAATTAAAACAGCCCCGACGTAACGTCGGGGCTGTTTTGGGAGAGGCACTTATTGTGCCGCAGGAACGGCGCAGGAGCACTTGCCCTCTGCTTCATTACACGCAGTACACTTTAGCTGGCAGTGCTCGGCACCACACGCATGAGCGGCATCATGCTCGGCACTTTCAGCACCGCACATATCACACTTGTAGCCCTCGGCGGGACCACTACACGTTTTACAATTCATAGAATAGATAAAAATATATTTCGCGAATAAAATGCGACCTCTCCAGAGTATAGCACACATTGCCAGCGTACTTTCCCGCGCTATACTAAACGCATTCATTGCCGAAGTGGCTTATGGGTGCGTGGCGGAACTGGTATACGCGTACGTTTCAGAGACGTATGGAGAAATCCGTGAGGGTTCAAATCCCTCCGCACCCACATTATTAATAATCAAATCCCTGCCTGCCGGCAGGCAGGCTCTCTTCGGCACCCACAGAAATAGAACACTCTAATATTCTGCAGAATGTTGGAGTATAATAGAAGTATGAAAACTGCGATACAACTAGAACGGTACTTTAAGGGAGTTGCCAATCACTGGCGTCTGGAGATACTCCTTCTTGTCCACAAGTCAAAAGGAATTACTTTGGAAGATATTGCTGATCGTCTGCATTGTAATATTAAGACGATATCCGAGCACACGAGGAAGCTTGTCCAAGCTGGACTTTTGAATAAAAAGTATCACGGCAGATCGGTTGGCCATGACCTCTCACCGTACGGGGAGCGATTCATAAAATTCATAAAAATATTCTAATATTCTGCAGAATGTTGGAGTAATTGACGGGAGGGGGATTGGTATAGTATGATTGGTCTGTCAGCATGGCTGACCACCTGCCTACGGCAGGTACAGATCTTTGTCAATTGGAGGAAAAATTAATGTCACGAAACTTCCGTGCGTTGCTGGAAGCGCAGTGGGCGAAAGGTAAATTTGTTTGTGTTGGTCTTGATACTGACGTAAACAAACTCCCTAAAATAGTCCAGACACAAAACCTCACTGATTCAATGATCACCTTTAATAGGGAGATCATTGGTGCAACAAAGGATCTGGTCTGTGCTTTTAAACCCAACAGTGCCTTCTACGAGAAACATGGCGCAGATGGATGGGGGGTACTACACAAGACTTGTTGTATGATTCGTGAGTATGCGCCCGATGTACCCATTATCTGGGATGCAAAGAGAGCGGACATTGGCAACACGAATGAGGGCTATGTTGAAGCATTCCTGAAGCTCAAAGCAGACGCCCTCACGGTAAATCCGTATCTCGGTGCAGAGGCACTGAAACCATTCTTGGATCTGACCGACAGCGGCATCATCGTCCTTTGCCGCACCAGCAATCCCGGCGCGGGTGAATTCCAAGACCTTATTGTGGAGACTAATTGGGAACCTATCGGGAGGACGCCTCTCTACCAATATGTTGCCCGCCAAATCGCACGCGTTTGGAATGAGAACGACAACTGCGCGGTGGTTGTTGGTGCGACCTGTCCAGATGAACTCCAGCGAATCCGAGAGCTTGTCGGCGACCTACCCATACTCATCCCTGGCATTGGTGCACAGGGTGGTGATCTGGAGAAGACAGTCAGAGCCGGCAAAGATAGCCGTGGGAGAGGAATGATTATTAACCTCTCTCGCAGTGTTCTCTACGCGTCTAGTGGAGATAATTTTGCGCAAGCGGCTCGCTGTGAAGTAGAAAGAGTTCACAATCTCATCAACTCGCTTCTACGAGAGGAGGTGGTGGTATGATGTCTCAAAACGGTGACAGCAGTACGGAACAACTACTCATCAAAGCGCTTACTAGACGAGATGGGTGGTACGAATGCCCCAAAGATGCGAACGGTAAACGCCTCGGTCCACTTGTTGGGTATGCGGGGCGTGATAAACAAGGGCGGCAATTTGTGGGAGATGTGTACCTCAATGCGGCAGTGCTTGAGAGAGATCCTCGAAGTCTCTCTCGCCTTAGCGAAAAACTGATTATCCAGCTACGGAAGAGTTTTTCGAACGAAATGGTGTTTAACACCACATTCTGTGGAGCTCCGATGGGCGGTTTGGCGCTTGCTAATTACTTGGCGTACTGTCTCGGACGCCCTTACGTGTACCCTGAAAAAAAAGTGACTGCGATTGCAACGGAGCATTCACGCGAACAGTCGCAACTTGTTTTTCAGCGGCACGAGGTACGCGAGGGTGAACAGGTGCTGATCGTTGAGGATGTATGCAATAACTTCAGCACTACCGAGGAGCTCGTCTCACTCATCGAGTCACACGGTGGTGGCGTGATTGCCATTATGTGCCTTGCAAACCGCTCGCTCACTGTTCGGACGGCGTACGATCACAAGACGAGTCAGACTGGCGGTCATCTCATCCCCATCTTCTCACTGTGGGATAGACCTATTCTTCAGTACGGTCAGGATGATCCCGAGGTTGCCGAAGATGTTGCCAAGGGTAACGTGGTGTGGAAGCCAAAGAACGAGTGGGCACGACTCATGGAAGCGATGAATGCTCACCGTGCAACGGCGTAACCTTTCCTCCAAAAACCGTATATGTCCCCTGTTCAACTTCGGAAGTTGAACAGGGGTTTTATTTACCCTGAACATAGTTGAAGGGTTGATGATATACTAGAGAAATGATACTGCGTAGGGGAGTGGCAATTGTTCCAGCAGTTATTACTATTGGAGGGATTTTTCTTCTCCTTGGGAGTTTTTATCTCCTCCCGCGTCTCTTCCACGACACTCCGGCGCAACGCGCGGCACGCGTGGTGGAGGAGGGAGAAGTGGAACGAGAAGGAGCGGAGTTGGTGCTCACCGATGACACCCTCTGGTTTGGATCGCGTTTAGATCTCTTTGCCGGCTATGTGCCGCAAGATGAAGTAGAGATCCGCCGTATTGCGGTGGGTCCAAGCAATGAGGCAACGCTTGATTTTACCGTGAAGAGTAAAAAAAGTGTTCAAGCAAAATTAACGAGCCCAAAGGGTACGAGTGTATCAACTCCCACAAAGGTTACCCAAAATAGTGATGGAACGGTAACTGCGCTCTACTCCGTCCCTAATACCAATGATTCAAGCGGCGTGTGGACACTCTCTCTCCAAAACTCAAGCTCGGTGAGCGCTCCCTACCAACTCACCATCCCACAAACATCACCCGTATCAGTCGCCGATCTCACGGGGACCTACTTTAGCTCGGCGCAGAACATCACCATTTCTATTGTGGTACAGGAGAGTACGCCAACGCTCGCGGTGCAGGCGGTCACGGGCGCAACGGTGATCGCGACAGTGACCTCACCGTCCGGTTCCGTGAGCACCGTTACTTTGATTGAGGATACGTCACAAAATAATGGGACGTACACTGGTGTATTGAGTGGCGCAAGTGAGCCGGGGACCTACACGGTGGTCTACACTATCACGGGCACCAACAGTGGAGGAGTGCCCTTTGAGCAGACGACCACGAGTCAATTTGTGCTCTCTCCCACAGGGGCAGTGAGCGGAGTCTCTACCTGGGTAAAAAAATTTGATATCAACCGTGGCAATGATCTCCAACTTATCGGTTACTAACAGAAATACTTTGTCTGCGTACGTACGCTCTGTATAATACGCTCATGCCTACGCGTTCATGGAAAAATTGGTCTCTCTTCATCACGGGGCTCCTCACACTCTTTCTCCCATACTCTGGACTCCCGCAACCAATAAAAAGTGCACTCCTCATTCTTTTTGGTCTCTTGGTTACGGCAGTTGCGGGGAGTCAGCTCTGGCCATACTCTGCCACGCGGCGGACTGTACCTTTCGCGCACACCTCTATCACACGAAAGGGTATCCGCAAGGAGAAGGAGCCCCTCTCAAGCGTAATGCCTTCCGAATCGGGAATAATGTCTGAATCTCCTCATGACAGCCCATAAGTACAGCACATTCCATCATCTCGCTTTTATTGGAGGGCTGCTTATTTTTGGATTTATTTTTTTGGTACTACCGTGGATTGAGGGCGACCTTGTATACTCCGACAGTGAATCTGCCGCGACGGATGCAACGAGCGTCACAACTACCGCGCTCCCGCCCCTACCACCGCGACATATTACAACGCCCACGCCCGTGCGCGCGATCTATATGAGCAGTTGGGTGGCGGCGACACCTTCTATCCGTGCAAAATTGGTGGCGCTCATTGACGAGACAGAGGTAAACGCGGTGGTGATTGATGTGAAGGACTATACGGGTAGAATTTCTTTTGAAGTGCGGAATCCTGCGCTTGCCATGTATGACTCGGTGGAGGAACGCATCACCGACCTTGATGATTTTATTGCAGAACTGCACGGGAAGGGGGTCTACGTCATCGCGCGCGTTGCCGTCTTCCAAGATAACTATCTCGCGCGAGAGCGGCTGGACTTAGCGGTAAAATTTGCGTCCACGGGAGCGCTCTGGACTGACAATAAAAAAATCGCGTGGGTGGATATGAAGTCAAGGGAAGTGTGGGACTACAACTTCCTCGTGGCGAAGGAGGCGGCAGATCGCGGCTTTGATGAAATAAATTTTGATTACATACGCTTTCCCTCTGATGGAAAAATCTCTGACGCGAGTTACCCTTTCTATCGAGCGAGTGAACAGAGTAAAAGCGAGGCGATGAGAGAGTTCTATGAGTACCTTGCTTTACGCAAGGGGGAACTTGGCGTGCCGATCTCAGGCGACCTCTTTGGCATGGTGCTCACCGAGACGAATGATCTCAATATCGGGCAGATCTTGGAAAATGGTTTAGCAAACTTTGATTACGTGGCGCCGATGATATATCCCTCGCACTACGGGAGTGGTTTTAACGGGTGGAAAAATCCCGCCACCATGCCCTATGAGTTGGTCTCCTATGTGATGGCGAGTGCCACCGAGCGCGCCATTGCGGCGAGCAGTAGCCAACAAAAACTGCGCCCGTGGCTCCAAGATTTTAATCTCGGTGCTACCTACGATGCGGCAATGGTGCGCAAACAAAAACAGGCACTCTACGACCTCGGTCTTGACTCATGGATGCTCTGGGATCCTGCCAACACCTACACTCGGGGAGCGCTGGATTAATCTTGATTTTTTGGTTTAATTATTCTAGTATAATTGCAATGCGTAACATTCTTCAGTTTACTATTTATAAAAGCGATTCACACTACGTTGCCGAGGGATCGGTGTTGCCTGTCGTAACGCAAGGCAAGACGCTTGACGAACTCACTAAAAATATTGAGGAGGCAGTTGCACTCCATCTTGATGGAGAGAATTTAGCGGAACTTGGTATTTCTCCAAAGCCATCCATTCTCGCAAACTTGGAACTCTCCCTACGGAATGCCTAAACTTAAAATCCTCTCTGGGGAGGAGGTGGATTACGCCCCTATTTCTATACAAAATAGAGGTATTGACAGATATATAGAATAGGTATATAATGATAGGTAGATTGAAAAAAGCCTGATTTCAGGCCATATACAGACAAAGGACGCGTCCCGACGCTTCGGTCAGGACGAGTCACAAAGGAGAGTGGACATGTCTACTCAATACTCGGTTGGTCAAATGAATCAGTTAGGTGATGCGTTGGAGAGTGCTGGCTTTACAGTGGAGGATGTGACCAAGTTACGGTCGTATCCTAAGCTGCGAGAGCTCAAGACTCTCTTTACAGGGTGTGCAGAAATTGTGTACGCCAAACACCTCATCCCTTGCGCCACAGACCCTTTCATCCCCAACAACTGGACGGTGGAGGAACACCAGAAGGGTGGAGAATTGGAATGGAATCCTGATTCCATCACCCTCTACCTTACGGAAAAACAGAAGGGTGGAAGCATCCGTGGTACCGAACTCCGAGAGGAGCTCAAATGCAAAGGTGCTTCAAACGCCAATGTCTTGGACTATCTCTTAGCCCATCCGGAACTCATTCCGGAAGAGTGGAAAGGGAAAGCGGTGTTCTTTTGGGGCACTGTCTACCGCGGCTCGGATGGTGACCTGTGTGTGCGCTGCCTCTGTTGGGGTGGCGGCGGGTGGAGCTGGGATCACGACTGGCTCGGCAGCCGCTGGCGTGCCCGCAGCCCCGCGTTGCTCCTCGCGAGTGTTCCCGCACTCAATCCTTGACCCTGAACCCTCGTCCTTAACCCTTACCCCTTAGATCTTTGTACCCCCATGCTTGCATGGGGGTACGTTTTTGTAATACTATCCTATGGTACTGGTGAATATGCATCTGATGAGTGTCAGGTACTACCGTACTCGCCGCAGGCAACTCGGAATATTCTCACCATGGTGGTGGGAGTAGAGTAGTGCTCGTGAGTGAAAAAATGAAGATACTCGGTGTAGGGTACTGCGGTATTAGAGATACCAGATGCGATACAACCTAGAGATGATAGAGATCTTCAGTGGGTGGTGGTAGGGATGGTACTCTATACAAAACCGCAACTCGGATGGTAACCTGTATGTGCGCTACCTCTATTGGAATGGCAACAGGTGGAACTGGAATCACAACTGGCTCGACAACAACTGGAATGCCAACAACCCCGCGTTGCTCCTCGCGACTCTCTTCATTTCCCCTCTGACGTTACGTCGGAGGGGTTTTGTTTACTCTGAAAGTGTGGAAGGAGTTTTCATCGTCTGCCCCAACCATCCGCCGAACATTTTACCGATTTCTGCCAGTTCGCTAGCAAGTCCCGCATACTTTGTAGCATCTACAAGATTGTGTTCCCAAAGAAGTGAGAGGAGTACTCCAACGGTATCTATTTTTCGGACAGCGACGCGCAAACAAGGTGCCTTTTCCTCTCGGCGCGCAAACGCAGCCGCACTCCCTGCTTCTAGCGCGTCTACCAAGAGGGAGTCAATCTTTATCCCTAGCGAGTAGCGCTGTGATTTGGGGAGACTCGCATGGAGTCTCATCCATTGCCCATAGAGGCGCTTGAGTCGCACAATAACTGGTGCAATACTGCGGGGGGGGGGCGTTTGAGGAATATGAAAACGACATTAACTAATAGCTACGCAAATATCATCTCAATAGAAAACTTGCTCATGGCGTGGCGAGAGTTTTCCCGTGGTAAAGGGATGAAGTCCGATGTAGCTAATTTTTCTCTCAACTGCATGGCGCACATCATACAGCTCCATACAGATCTCGCAAGTGGCAGCTACCAGCATGGGCCATATGAGTCGTTTTCCATCAACGACACCAAACCACGCTCTATCCATAAGGCCAGTGTCCGCGACCGTTTACTCCACCGCGCTCTCTACCGAATACTCTATCCCTCTTTTGACCGAACTTTTATTGCAGACTCTTTTTCTTGTCGAGAGGGGAAGGGGACACATAAGGCACTCAATCGCTTTCGCTCGTTTGCGTATGAGGTGAGCAAGAACCACACACAGACCTGTTGGGTACTCAAGTGTGATATTAAAAAGTT
>CAYITB010000021.1:0-9148 GCA_964366155.1 uncultured Candidatus Saccharibacteria bacterium | reverse complement strand
TGGTGGAGGATAACAACCGCATGCTCAAAAAACTCACGAGGGCACTGGCGTGGTCGCGTGCGTGGGGTATATTCAAGTGGGTCATCATTATCGGGTCCACGTTCGGGGTGTATTACTACTTCCAAGATGAGATTCAAACACTCATAAATCTAAACGCGGATATCTGGAAGACGGTAGGGGGTGCTCGTGAGACCCTTCAAAACTTCAATCAGCAATTGTCTCGTTAACATACTACTGCCCAGGTAGCTCAGTTGGTAGAGCATTCGCCTGAAGAGCGAGGGGTCGCCGGTTCGAGCCCGGCCCTGGGCACACTATTCTTACCCAATCCGAACCTTTAGCTTTTGGATTTTATCTTTGTTTACTTTGGGGAGGCGCAAGGTGAGCAGGCCATGGCGCTCCACTGCTTCTGCTTCCTCTGGTTCAATTTCCTGCGGGAGGACTATTGTGCGCGAGAAGGAGCCCCAGGAAAGCTCTCGAAAAAAGAAGTTCTCTTCCACCACCTGCTTTGATTCACTGCGTTTGCCGGAGATGGTGATTGACTCTCGGGAAATGCTTACATCCAAATCTTCCGGCTTTACCCCAGCGACCATTGCCTGGATGACGATCTCATTGGGCGTTTGGTGCATATCAATCGCAAGGTCTCCCACTTCTTCAGTCTCCTGCCAGCTACGCTCGCGAGGGAGTGTCTCACTACTCTCCTCAACATCATCAAACTCCGGCTCGTCTTCAAGCGCAATACTGCCGGTGAGTCGCTCCAGGAATGATCGTCTTTTTTTAAACATAACGTGGGGTAATTTTTTTTACTCGCTCAAATAAAAGTATGAGGAGGGTGGCGACTGCCCAGAAGTACGCAAAGGTAATCAAGATGCCGCCGCCGGTACTCCCCATTATGAGGGTATTGAAAATTGAATGCAAGAGTGTTGCTGTGGCTAACCCAAAAAGGGCAAATAACCCCTTAATAATTTTGCTCCGATAAAAAGCAAACGCCATAATGCCGCCAGCCACACCCGAGGCAACCGCGTGGAGTATGTTTGCGCCGAGGAAACGCAGATTGCCCCCGAGTATAAAATCGGTAAGTGCGGTTCCCGTCTCTTGGTGGTAGACGAGGAAGAGGATGTTCTCAACCGCGGCAAAGCCGAGCGCCGCGGTAATGAGGTAGACTAGAGAGTCCACCGGCTCATCGTAGTTCCGTGAGCCTTCTCCGGTGAGTCGTGCCGCGAGGAACTTCATCAACTCTTCTATGAAGGCCCACAAGGTAAAAAGGAGAACTCCTTCAGGGATGTGGAATCCCGTACTTGCGATTTTTTCCAGCACGAAAGCGGGGAAGGTTGCCGCACCACCGGCTAAGAAGGTGGCAAGGATAAGTCCTTTTGGTTCTGGGCGCGCGGTGTCCTCTCGTAACCAGAACCACAACCAAATAAAAACAGGGAGTATTCCTCCAAGCACAATGAGGAGTATTGATTCTAGTGAGAAGAGTGTGGCCATGAGGCCCGTATGAGTAGTGGAGTGTCGTCCCCAAGGAGCTTGCGTAGCTCAAGTGGTACCCGTTGCCAAATCGCTTCAGTAACAAAAGGAGTGAAGGGGTGGAGTACTTTGAGTAGTGTGACGAGCGTAACTCCCAATGTATAACGAGCGCTCGTCTGATCTGCCTCGGAACTATTTTTAAATCGTACTTTACACTCCTCAATCATTTTATCAGCAAAAGAGTGCCACACATAGTGGTAGAGCTTCTCTCCCGCGAGATGGAAGCGAAATTGCTCAATATCCTTGGTCACTTCTTTAGTAAGTGACGAGAGCGATGCAAGCCACGCGCTGTCTCCATCGGTGAGCTCTGGTTTTTCTGTCGCTGGCGCCTCATCAAAACGTTCAAGTATAAAACGAGTGATATTCCACAGTTTATTTGCAAAGTGTTTATATCCTCTCACTTTATCTAAGGAGAGGGCGAGGTCGGTACCGGGGGTATTACCAATTATAAGCGCAAGACGGAGTGCATCAGTGCCATACTCTTGCATTACCGTGAGGGGATTGACCACATTACCCTTGCTCTTACTCATTTTTTGTTTAGAGGCATCGCGCACGAGACCGTGGAGGTACACGGTATGGAAGGGGACTTTCCCTGTGCAGTAGAGGCCGAGCATAATCATTCTCGCCACCCAAAAGAAGAGGATGTCGTACGCCGTTTCCATTACGGTGGTGGGGTAAAAGTTTTTGTAATCCTCACCGTCGGGGTAGCCGAGGGTCGCAAAGGGCCACTGTCCGGAAGAGAACCAGGTATCAAAGGTGTCGGGATCTTTTACCCACCCATTTCCGGGCGAGCTTTCACCAATTTGCCACTCCCCATCTTTACTCCACGCTGGTATGGGGATGCCCCATGCAATCTGCCTCGAGATATTCCAATCTTGGATGTTCTCTAGCCAGTGGAGAAGGATTTTTTCATGACTTTCCGTCACGATTTTTACTTTTTTTGATTGCACCGCCTCTATTGCTTTTTCGGCTAGCGGCTGCATTTTTACAAACCACTGCTCTTTAATTTGTGGCTCAATTTCGCGCCCACATTTGTAGCAGACAGGGACCTCGTGGCTATACGCTGCATCAATTTTTTCCACTAGTCCCTTTGACCCCAGCTTTTCAACAATTTTTTCTCGCGCGTCTTTGATAGACATACCAGCAAATTCCCCCGCGATGGGGAGTAGCTTGCCTCGCCAGTCTATAATTTGCTCATAGGGGAGCTGGTGACGTTGTGCGATCTCAAAGTCTATTGGGTCATGCCACGGTGTAATGGTCATAACACCAGAACCAAGTTCCATGTCGATTGCCTCGTCTTTAATCACCGTTGCGGTGATGCGCCCATTAATCCACTCAAGTTCAAACTGTTGCCCATCTGTAAACTCCTCGTAGCGCTTATCGCTCGGGTGCATAACAACGTACTTGTCGCCAAACTTGGTCTCAGGGCGCGCTGTGGCTATCACAAATGGTCCATACTGGAGGTAATAAAATTTATCGGTGCGCGTTTCGCGGCGGGTCTCCAGATTGGAGAGGGAGGTTTGATGTTTGGGGCACCAGTTGATGATGCGAGATCCGCGGTAGAGTAATTTGTCTTTGTATAATTTTTTGAAGGTATCGTAGACGGTAGCAATAATACTCTCATCAAGGGTAAACTTTTCTCGTGACCAATCGCACGAGGCGCCGAGTGAGCGGACTTGTGCCTCCATATTTGTTTTATTTTCTAAGGTGAAGGCGAGTATCTCTTTATAGAGCTCATCTCGCTCCATAGAGAACCTGCTCCGTCCCTCCTTCTCCAATTTTTTTTCATACACCACTTGTGTTTCAAACCCCGCGTGATCGGCGCCGGGGAGCCACAGCGTTTTGTAGCCTGCCATGCGGCGGTAGCGGATCATAATGTCTTGGAGCGTGATGCCCAAGGCATGTCCCACATGGAGGTTGCCGTTCGCGTTGGGAGGGGGCATGAGAATAGTGAAGGGTTCGGACCGATCGGCCCCAGGCCGACCAGCCTTGGGCTGGAATGCGCCACTTTTTTCCCACTTCGCGTATATATCTGCCTCGTGCTCGTTTGGATTGTAGGGCTTCAAAAATGCAGGATCCATGCGTCGCATCATAACACAAATATGGGGTCCTCATCTCTACAGGGAAAGTATCCCGTTTGCCTCCAAGGGGACGTGGGCAAAACCGCGCTCGTGTGCGAGGTAGCTTGCGGCGGCGATCATTGCGGCGTTATCGCCGGTGTACTCTCTCTCGGGGAGGAAGAGGGGGATACCATTCCTTTGTGAGAGCATCTCGCACGCCTTACGGAGGCGCGTGTTTGCGATCACTCCGCCGCCAACAATGAGGGACTGCGCGCCGTAGCTCTTGAGCGCGCGGAGAGTTTTTGCGATGAGGACATCAATGACCGCTGACTCAAATTCGTGAGCAAGTTCGGCGCGGAGAGGCTCTTCACTCAATAGTTCTGGATGTTGCCGTGTTATATAGAGGACGGCGGTCTTTAGTCCGGAAAAGGAAAAGTCATAATCGCGCGAGTGCATCATAGGACGAGGGAGCGTAATCTCGGGGAGTTTTTTGTGCGAGTAGGTTTGTGCGAGGTGAGAGAGCGCGGGGCCGCCGGGGTAGGGGAGCCCCATACTGCGCGCAACTTTATCAAAGGCCTCTCCAGCGGCATCGTCACGGGTACGTCCGATCACTCCGTATTGTCCCCACCCTCGCATGAGCACCAGTTCGGTGTGCCCTCCAGAGACGAGGAGACCAATGGCAGGGAATAAAATTTCTTGTGCTTTGTGTAATAAAACCGACACCAAATGTCCCTCCATATGATTTGCGGGGATGAGTGGGACCTGCCACTCCGCTGCACATTTTTTTGCTATCTCAATACCTACCCAGAGCGCGGGCTCAAGTCCGGGGCCAACGGTGACCGCTACCGCATCAATGTCCTGTGGAAGGAGACCCGACTTCTCAAAGGTCTGTTCTATCACAGGACCGATGTTCCTCTGGTGTTCGCGTTTGGCGAGCGTGGGGTACACCCCGCCGTAGGGCTGGTGGACGTCAATTTGGGAGTGAATAATGGATGAAAGAACGGTAAAAGTGGGAGCACTCGCGCCACCACTTGCCTCTACGAGCGCCGCACTTGTCTCATCACAACTGGTCTCTATACCGAGGATGCGCATACTTACTCTTCAACCCCATACTTTTTAAGATCCGCGTGGACCATGAGAGACACAAGCTCTTTGAAAGTAGTTTTTGGTTTCCATTTAAGGATATGGTAGGTGCGTGCGGCATCTGCAATAAGATTATTAACTTCCGCGGGGCGGTAGTAGCGAGGATCTATTTGGATATACTTTTTGTAGTCGCCGAGACCGGCTTCCTCAAAGGCAACTTTCAGAAACTCTTTTACCGAGTAACTTTTTCCCGTACCTACCACGTAGTCATTGGGCGTCGAGTATTGCATCATGCGCCATGCCGCCTCCATGTACTCTTTGGCAAAACCCCAGTCTCGCCGCGCCTCGAGATTCCCGAGAAAGATTTTTTTATCAAGCCCAGCTTTAATGCGTGCAATGCCGCGGGTGATCTTGCGAGTGACAAAAGTCTCACCTCGGCGAGGACTCTCGTGGTTAAAAAGTATGCCGTTGACCGCAAACATTCCATAGGCCTCGCGGTAGAGCTTAGTGATATGGTAGGCAAAAACCTTTGCGCACCCATAAGGGCTCTGGGGGCGGAAGACAGAATCTATTCCCTGTGGTGGAGGGGTTGCGCCAAACATCTCACTTGAACTTGCCTGGTAGAATTTTATTTTTTTGCGCATCTCTGTTTCGTAATCCTTGATCGCTTCCAGTATGCGGAGCGGACCAATACCCGTTGTGTTTGCGGTGTACTCGGGAACATCAAACGAGACGCGCACGTGTGATTGCGCGGCGAGATTATAAATTTCCTCTGGGTGCACTTGGTAAATGAGCCGATGTATTGTTTGGCTGTCACTGATGTCTCCGTAGTGGAGGAGGAGCTTAGGGGAGCGTTCGTGCGGGTCCTGGTAGAGGTGATTGAGGCGCTCGGTGTTGAAAGAGCTTGAACGTCTAATGATGCCGTGCACCTCGTATCCCTTTTCTAGAAGTAGTTCGGCGAGGTAGGAACCGTCTTGGCCGGTGATGCCAGTGATGAGTGCTTTTTTTATTTTCTTCATATGCGCTCCACTATAGCTGATTTTACTATTTTAGAGAACACGGTATACTGCGGAGCGTATGCTGAAGTCACGGATACTCGCTATTCTCATTCTCCTTGTTGGCCTTGGCGTGGGCTATTTTGATTATATTTCAGAACAGGGTCAGAGCCGCTTTACCAATTTTCCCTTCCGTCTCGGGCTTGATCTCTCGGGAGGTTCGCACCTTGTGTATGAGGCAGACACGGCGGCTATCTCAACCGCGGATATTCCCGAGGCGATGAACGCGCTCCGTGGCGTGATTGAACGGCGTGTCAACCTCTTTGGCGTTGCCGAGCCGAACGTGCAGGTGGAAGGTGCTGGCGTGGCGGGGGAAGGAGTGCGCCGGCTCATCGTGGAACTTCCCGGCGTAACCGACGTTAATGCCGCAACACAACTTATTGATAAGACGCCAAATCTAGAATTTAAGACAGAGCGTCCCGATGGTCCGGAGAAAGAGAAAATTATTGCCGCGTGGAAAGTCGCGCAAGATAAAATTACTGCGGGACAAATTGTGAGTGTGGAGGATGATCCGCTCCTCAAAGAGGATCCAAATTACATCCCGACCGGTTTAACGGGGCGCTATCTAAAACGCGCGCAGGTTACGTTCAACCAAAATGCCATTGCTCCCTCGGTATCTTTGGAATTTAACAGTGAGGGAGCAAAACTCTTTGCCGAGATTACGAAGGCAAACGTTGGCAAGCGTGTCGCCATCTATCTTGACGGCGTAGCTATCTCTGAGCCAACCGTGAATGAAGAGATTCGTGATGGACGAGCAGAAATCTCGGGGCAATTCAATCTAGAGCAGGCAAAGCAGCTTACGCGAGACCTTAATCTTGGCGCACTGCCGGTGCCTATTACTTTGGTATCCACACAAACGATCGGTGCTACGCTTGGGGAGGACGCGATTACTAAGGGTGTCCGCGCAGGATTTTATGGTCTCATTGCGATCATGGTTTTCCTCATCCTCTGGTACCGTCTCCCGGGTCTCCTCGCGGCGCTTGCACTCGGCATTTACACCGCGCTCGTACTCGCTATCTTTAAACTTATTCCCGTTACACTCACATCCGCCGGTATCGCGGGCTTCATTCTCTCGCTCGGTATCGCGGTAGACGCGAACGTGCTTATTTTTGAACGTATGAAGGAGGAGCTCCGCGGAGGGAAAGAATTAGGGGAGGCGATTGAAGATGGCTTCAAGCGCGCGTGGCTCTCTATCCGTGACTCAAACATTTCAAGCCTCATTACCGCCACTATCCTCTTTTGGTTCGGGGAGAGTTTGATTGAGGGTTTTGCGCTTACTTTCGCGCTCGGGGTCATTATTTCACTCTTTTCCGCCATTGTGGTGACGCGCGTGCTCTTGCGGGCTACTGGTATTAAACGGAGTAATACACTTACGCGGTTTTTCTTTAGCTCTGGCATTTTTAAACAATAATATGATTATCGTTAAGTATCGATTTGTATTTCTCTCCATTGCGGCACTCATGGTGCTCGCTTCGTGGGCAGTAGTAGTCTACTTTGGTCTTAATCTTGGCATTGATTTTAAAGGGGGTGCTATCCTTGAGCTTGCCTACCCGAGCGCGGATGCACGCCCTAGCCTTGAGGAAACAAAAGCCACGCTTGTTGAAAATGAATATACGGACGTGGTGGTACAGCCCCTCGGGGATGACAGCTATCTCCTGCGTGCTAAAGAGCTCTCGGTGTCTGATAAAGATACTATTACACAAATACTCTCTGCCTCGGGGACAGTAGCAACAGTGAAGCGCTTTGACTCCATTGGTCCATCCATTGGGGCAGAGCTTGGCTCCAAGGCGCTCATCGCTATCGCACTCGTGCTCCTCCTCATTATTGGATACATTGCATTTGCCTTCCGCAAGGTCACGCGCCCGGTGGCCTCGTGGAAGTATGGTTTGGCGGCAATTATTGCTCTCGTGCATGACATTAGTATCCCCACGGGACTCTTTGCCTATCTCGGTTATGCACGAGGGACGGAGGTGAATGCGCTCTTCCTCACTGCTCTCTTGGCAATCCTTGGGCTCTCCGTCTCCGATACGATTGTGGTGTTTGATCGTATCCGCGAGAACTTGCAGAGGCGCGTAGCAAATAATTTTTCTGATACGGTGGGGATAAGTTTAAATCAGACCTTTATTCGTTCGCTTAATACCTCACTCACCATCTTGATCGCACTCTTTTCCGTATACTTCTTTGGTGGGGAGAGCACTAAAGAGTTTGCACTCGCGCTCATTGTGGGTATGGCAGCCGGAACCTACTCCTCACTCTTCATCGCCTCCCCCCTCCTCATCCTCTTCTCGGGTGAGAAAAAGAAAAACTAGCTTTGATGCTTAGTAGAATTAAAGAAAAATTTTTTGGGGTCCAAACGGTCCATGATGATGTCCGTATCTACTTAGATATTATTCAAAAACGAGGACTCGATGATATCCATTATGGGTATTGGAAGGGGAATGATGAATCTTTTAAACGAGCGCAAGAACAATTATCTGAAGTAGCCATTTCCCTTCTTCCTTCCCCTCCCTCTTCTGTCCTTGATGTGGGGGGGAGGAATAGGAGGGTTCTCAAACTTTTTGATGAGGAGGGGCTACTACAGTACTTGTCTTGTCCCCGACGAAAGCCTCATCATCTATGGGAAAGAAAAATTCCCCGCCGTAACTTTTCTACAAGGGAGTGCGGAGTTATTTACGACACACAAAAAATTTGATGGTGCGGTGATGATAGAATCATTCCAATATTTTTCAGACAGAAAAAGGGCGTTGGATAATGTAGTAAAGTACTTAAACAATAAAAGTTTCATATTGATGATTGAAGAGTTGAATGTCTCTTTGTCATCAACGGTACTCCCAAGAGAAGAAGTAATCGTTTTTCTACTCACAGAACATAAGTTTCGCCTAAAAGAAATAATTGATCTCACTAAGAATATCTTACCAATATGCGCGATCGTAGCTGAATTAGTACAACCGTACTCATTAAAATTTTCACAACAATGGATACGAAAGGAAAGGGAATATAAAGAAGGAAAGATGAAGTATAAACTCTTACTTTTTGAGAGGGAATAAAGCCCGATTCACAACACACTTAAAACATCCTTACAAACTGGAGTATGTTGGGATGTTTTTTGGTCCCATAAAAAGTGAAAGTCTCACTCCCCTCAGTTGTTCTCTTCAGGCTCCCTAATGTTGAGTAATTCTTTGGCCCCCATTCGTCTACGGCGAATGGGGGCCTTTTTCATGCTTGACTCTGGGAGGCGTGTCTGTATAATACACTCTCGCACCTTGACAATTAAAAGCCAAAAAAGAAACACAATATCCAAAGATCCAAATTAAGGAACGGGGTAGGGGAGTGCATTCTCTCTTGCTCCATTCTTCTGCAATATAATTTAGAGTTTGATCTTAGCTCAGGATGAACGCTGGCGGCGTGGATAAGGCATGCAAGTCG
>CAYITB010000020.1:1309-9787 GCA_964366155.1 uncultured Candidatus Saccharibacteria bacterium | reverse complement strand
ATCAAAATTTATGAAGAAGTTGGGGAAGAAATAAGACCAGAGTTAGAAAAGAAGTTTAAAAAGATAATTGAAACAAAAATCGATTAAAAAAATAATCATGAAAACTGAGGATACTCTATACATTAAAATCCTTATTTGGACATACCAAAGGCAGGAAGCTGGTTTTAGTTGGGGAGATTTGAAACAAGAATTTGGATTAAGTCCAGCACAGGAGCAATGGGTACAAAAAATATTTCGCTCAAATCTTCCTGCTAGTGATAATTTGATTGATCATTTGAGCTACAGTGGACAAAAAGATTCTCATCTTTTTGTCATAACATCAAAAGGTACATCTGCTGCTATTGAATATTTGAACTTAATGGAGGCAAAAAGAAATAGCGAACGAGCAGAAAAGATTGCACTTGTTGCTATTTCTATAGGAGCAACAGTGGGTGTATTTCAGATTATTGTTAGTCTCTATTATTAATTTTTTTGCGAGACTAATACTCGCGCATTGAGATTTGCGCGTCTACTTGTTTGACGAATTCAAGCGCAACCGAGACCACAATCAAGAGCGCGGTGCCACCAATAGCGAGCGCTTGGATGCCAGTAATCTCTTGCATAATAAGTGGCAGAATGGCAATTGCACCGAGGAAAGTTGCTCCCACAAGGGTTAATCGCGTAATAATGTGCCCGAGGTAGAGCGAGGTAGATTGCCCTGGGCGCACGCCGGGGATAAAGGCGCCTGATTTTTGGAGATTATTTGCAATCATATCGGGATCAAAGGTGACTGCTGTGTAGAAATACGTAAAGAGGAAGACGAGTATGAAGTAGAGTACCCCATACACAAGACGATTATTGTTAATAATCGCAAGCACATCTGAAATAGACCGGACAATTGAGTTATCAATACTGGCAAGAAATGCGGAAATCATCTGGGGAAAAAGTAAGATGGAGAGCGCAAAAATAATGGGCATCACTCCCGCTTGATTTAAACGCAAAGGCAAGTAGGTAGAGCCGCCACCGTAAACCTTCATCCCGCGGATGCGTTTTGCGTAGGTCACGGGGATAGGGCGCTCCGCCTCGGTTACCACCACTACTCCGGCCACAATGAGTATCGCGGCAATGAGGAAGCCAATATACAGAGGGATCTGTGAGACGTCAAAGTTTGCCGAGAGCTGTACGAGATCATTGGGGAGGCGTGCCACGATACCAGCAAAGATGAGGAGAGAAATTCCGTTTCCGATTCCGTACTCCGTAATGAGCTCACCAAACCACATAAGGAGTATGGACCCCGCGGTAACAATGACGATGTTTACCGTCATCTCGGGGAAGGTGATAGCACCCAAAATGCCTTGATTCTTGAGGAGCGTAAGGATGCCAAAACCCTGTACGACAGCCAAGGGCACCGTGAGCATGCGCGAGTATTGGGAAAACTTAAGCCGCCCCGCCGCACCATCCTCCTGATACATCTCTTTGAGCTTGGGAAAGACCATCGTCATAAGTTGCATAATGATGGATGCGGTGATGAAGGGCCCCACACCAAGCATCACAATAGAGAGATTACTCAACCCTCCACCTGAAAAGATGTTGAGGAGTCCAAAGAACTGGCTCCCTGCAAAAAATTGTGCGAGTGCGGCTTGGTCAACACCCGGGATGGCAATCGCCGCGCAGGCGCGGAACACCACAAACACGAGCGCCACAAATCCCAAACGCTTGAGGAGTGATTTGTCCCCTCCAATAAGTTTAATCTTATAGAAAAGTTCATCCATGGTTACGCGGTGATAGAACCACCAACTTTTTCAACTTTTTCTTTTGCTGACGCAGAAACAGCGAGACCTTTGATCGTCAACTTCTTCGTAAGGGTACCGCTACCAAGAATTTTTATCGCGGGAATCTTGCCGCTCACGCGACGCACGATTTTTTTCTCCACGAGCGCCTCGCGAGTGACAACCTCACCCGAGGAGAAAGCTTTTTCTAACGCGCTAATATTTGCTACCGCAACAAGAGAGCCGGGGATGATATTAAAACGATAGCCACGCTTCTTGGGAAGCTTTTTAATGATATCACGAAGCTCGGGACGCAGTTTTCCGCCGGCACGCGCCTTTTGCCCCTTAGTGCCGCGCCCAGAGGTCTTCCCGCGCTTCCCCCCACGACCGACTTGGCGCTTTTTTTTGAGTGGATGTTTCCTTTTTAGTTCGTGTATGTGCATATGAGTATTATGAAGTAAAGGGCTGGAGAGCAACCATGGTCGCGCGCGCTATGTTAAGTTTGTTCTTACTGCGCGACACTAACTTTGTACTCACGTTGGTCACACCAGCGAGAGAAAGCACGGTACGCATAGCACTACCAGCAACGAGCCCTCGCCCGCGCGCTGGACGTATGATGACGCGCGCGGAGCAGTACTTGGCTGTCGTTTCGTGAGGAATGGAATTTTCCTTTGTGAGAGTGAGGGTCACCATATGCTTTTTTGCGTTCCGGAGAGCCTTATCTATTGCTAAGGAAGTATCCCCCGCCTTCCCCACTCCCACCCCCACCTTACCCTTACGATTCCCTGCCACAATCACCACCGCAAAGGAAAAGCGGCGCCCACCGGCAACCACGCGCGCCACGCGGCGCACCGCAATAGTTTTTTGATCAAATTCTGGCTTCTCGCGCTCGGGGCGTGGACCTCGGCGAGGACCGCCGCCACGCCTGCCTGACGGCGAACTAGGCCCGCCTTGCCGCATCCCGCTCTTGTGTGTGGTATCTGCCATAAAATTACAGGATTAATCCTCCTTTCCGAGCGCCATCAGCAAGCGCCTTAATGCGACCCATATACTGATAGCCACCACGGTCAAATACTGCTTGTGTTATAGAATGCTCCTTAGCCCGTACAGCAATAAGTTCACCAAGTGCGGTGGCACGGAGAGCCACCGTGCCCTTTACCTCGGTATCATTTGCCTGCGCAAGTGTTTTTGCCTGCTCGTCATCAATAAGCTGCACCGAGAGGTGTTTGTTGGAGCGAAACACCGCAAGCCGCGGGCGCAGTGCAGTGCCATGCACCCGTGCACGAATGCGTCTATGTCTCCTCAACCGGTCTTGTGATCGTGTCGTATTCATAGATTATTTGGCAGACTTTTTACCCTGCTTACGGCGCACGCGCTGTCCCTCGTAGCGAATACCCTTACCCTTGTAGGGCTCTACCTTCTTGAGTGACTTGATGCGCGCCGCAAACTCTCCCACACTCTCTTTATCAAAACCCTTAATGGTCAAGGTGTTTTTTTCACTCGTTACAGTGAGTCCATCAGGGATGGGGATACTAACGTGGTGAGAAAAACCGAGTGCAAGCGTGAGATCTTTCCCTTTTACTTCCCATTTATAGCCAACCCCCTCAATGAGGAGCTTCTTCTCATACCCAGTGGTAACACCCGTGAGCATATTTTGGAGGTGTGATGCATACGTGCCCCAGAGCATGCGGGTCGTAACAGAGTGATCCTTTGGCGTTAGTATGAGAGCTCCCTCTTCCATAGTTATAGCAATAGGACTCTTGAAGTTGCGCGAGAGCGAGCCAAGAGGCCCCTTCACGCTTACTGTGCCATTAGTAATGGCTACGTCTGCGCCGGAAGGAATAGAGATCGGTTTTTTACCAAGGCGTGACATATTACCAGATGGAAAAGAGCGCCTCGCCACCGATGTGATTTTTATATGCCTCGGATCCCGTCATGAGACCGTTTGGCGTTGAAAGAATGAGAAGTCCTTCCCCTTGTCGCACCGTGCGAATATCTTTTGCGTGAACATACACACGACGTGAGGGTTTGGAAATACGCTTCACATCAGAGAGTGCAGGCGTAGCATCTTTGTAGACAAGGCCAAGAGCAAGTGACTTGCGCACCTTTTTGCCGCGTTTTACCGCGCTCGTGAGATACCCCTCGCGTACCAAGAGTTCAGCGATAGAGAGCTTGAGTTCAGAAAAAGGAACCGTAACGCTCTCGTGTCCAACACGGCTGGCATTCTTTATACGGATGAGCATGTCGCTAATGGGATCAGTGATCATAATATTACCACGAGGCCTTTTTGATGCCGGGGATGTTGCCCTCGTTCGCTTGCTCGCGGAAGCAAATACGGCAGAGATTAAAGTCGCGCATAAACCCGCGTTTGCGACCACAACGGAAACAGCGCCGCACTATGCGGCTACTGTACTTGGGTGTCTTATTTGATCGCGCGATTGTTGATGTTTTAGCCATGCACTATAAAGAGAAGGCTCGGAGTGAGCCAGATGCATACTAGCAGGAAGCTCTGCCCCTTGTCAACGATTATGTGGCTCTATTGTTTAGTCAATTTCGTAGGTGATGGTCACCGTGGAGCGATACGTATTCTCACCCACGGGGAGTGTTGGCGCTGGTGCAGTGGCGCTATCGCCGCCCATACCAAATTCCATTTTATTGGCGCCGAGAGGATACACGGGACCTCCGTTGTTGTCGGAGAAACTTACAATGTGTGTGAGAGAAACCCCAAGGTCTTCAGCGAGACTTTCTGCCTTTTGTTTTGCGTCTTTAATAGCGGCTGCGCGCGCCTCGCGTTTTACTTTGTCGGCATCATCAACAGTTAAGGTCACTCCGCTTAAGTCGGTCACCCCTAGCGTCCCGAGGCCTCCCACAATGGCGCCGGCTTCATCAATGGCGCGCACTTTTACTAATATATCTTGGCGCACGTCGTACCCCGAAAGGGTGCGGACGCCGCTCGGCGGACAGTAAGTCGGCGTACAGAGCGCTTGACGGTACTCATAGCGAGGAGAGAGTGAATAATTGTTTGTCTTTACATCTTTATCAGCAATCCCTTTTTCTTTGAGGAATGCAAGGACTTTTTTCTCCACATCAGCAGCCTTTTTTTGGACATCAGCAACTTTAACTCCTTCCGCAGTGATAGCAAATGATATTTCAGCAATGTCGGGGCGCACATTAGCCTCTCCCACACCAGAAACCGTCACCACGTTAACTGTCCCCGGAGCACGTCCGATGTACTGATAGGAACGGAGTTCGGCGAGTGCCTTTACCGCAACAAATACTGTTGCGACTCCAAGAAAAATACTAACAAACTTAACAATGAGTTTTTTATCTCTATCGTCCATCATAGATTATGCGTGTGCTCCATAGAGCTTAACTTTAAATTGTGAGACAACCGCGGATGTTGCCTCCTTAATAATAGGATCTAGGGAACCCACCGTCTTTTCAATATAGGCAATAACCGCTCCGTCATCCCCTTGGTCACAGCAGTTGAGGAGTTCGCGCCGCGCTCCCTCACTCATTTTCTCTAAAATGATAAGATTAGTTTTTGTGAGCACGTGCTCAATAAGGCGTCCCATAATTTCCTCGCGGTCCGCGTCAGCAAACTCCGCAAGCGGCAAGCGCGCTCTCAAATCATCACGTATTCGCGTGTCATCAACAAGAGCCATATTACAGAGTTATCGCGCGGCGGAGTGCAACAGCCTGTTTTGGGGACACGAACGTCGTAAGCGCGGATTCCATCTCTCGTGCCATCTCCACTAATACTTCGCGCGCTTGTTCTATCCCCACAACCTCTCCACTGTTCTCGAGATGATTAGGTACGTTTTCCATTCCCCCAATAATACTCCCTCGGTATCTACGCGCAACTAGGCACACTCTTGAGAATGTGGTAGTATGAGCGCATGTCTGTTTTCCTTAAGAGTATTGTGACTGTGAGCGTACTCCTTGTTACTCTCTTTATTGCATTCCCTGCTCTTGCGCTTGATATTTCCTTCGGTTTTAGGGGGAGTAATCCTCAATCATGCATCACCAGAGCCGTACGGTGCCAAACGCGCAAAAGTGATTGTCGTAACAGGATCCCGGAGTACCGCGCACGCTGTTCGCAAACCTACAGTAGAAGTTACTATCGCTGTGATGGTAAGAGAACGTTTGAGGCTGTCGCGCAATGCCGCGCCCGTGCTTACGACCGCTACAATAGTTGTTTGTATAACACTTCCAAAAAAGAAGCGCGCTGTGGAGAGAGCTACCAGCGCTGTATGAGCTCCGTTATGCGACGCTGTGGCCCGAGCGTAGACATCTCATTCTAAAATTACAGTAGTATGAGGGCAAAAAGTATTGCAACAATAATACGGTAGTAACCGAAGATGGTGAAGGTGTGAGTTTGGATAAAGGAGAGGAAGGAGCGGATGCTTACCCACGCGGTAATAAAGGCAGTCACAAAACCGATGGCGAGGAGGAAATACTGGTCGGAGCTAAAGGCTAAACCATTTTTAACGAGATCCAACCCCGTCGCCGCAAGCATAGTAGGTACCGCAAGGAGAAAGGAGAACTCCACAATAGTAGGGCGAGAAATACCGAGGAGGAGACCTCCCACGATCGTTGCGGCAGAGCGCGAGACACCGGGGATGATGGCGAGTGATTGGCAACAGCCAATAATAAAGGCTTGTTTGTAGCTCATGGTTTCAAGTTCGTCTAGTTCGAAGTCCGACTTCCCTAAGGAAGTCGGACTTCTGGGAGCGGAAGTCCGACTTCGGGTTTGGCTTTCATACCACTTTTCAAACAAAATAAGTGCGAGGCCGCCGAGGGCGAGTGCCGCAATAACGACAGTGGAGCTCCCTAAAAAATAAATCTTCACTACTTTGTAAAAAACGAGCCCGATAATACCGGTTGGGATAAAGGCGACACAGAGTCGCTTGAGTGTGGGGAGTGACACAAAGCGCGAGCTCCCATAAAGCACCAGCACCGCGGCAATGGCGCCCAGCTGTATTGCGATCTCAAAACTTTTTACAAAGTCCCCCGTGAGCCCAAGGAGTCGTGCAGAGAGGATGAGGTGCCCCGTGGAGGAAATGGGTAAAAACTCCGTTACCCCCTCCACAATACCGAGCACGAGTACGTCAAAAATCGTCATGGTGACAACTATAGTATACTAAGTAAGAACTATAAAGAAAAAACATGTATTTCCCACTTATTAGCGTAGCAATTGTCAGCCTTATATCCCTCGTGGGAGTTTTTACTATTTCCTTACGAGAAGAGCTCATAAAAAAATACATCTCTCTCTTTGTATCCCTTGCGGTGGGAGCGCTCTTGGGAGACGCCTTTATACATCTTATCCCCGAGGGGCTGGAGGAGATGGGAAACGCGACACTCTTCTCTTTACTTATTATTGGGGGGATACTTCTCTTTTTCGTGATTGAAAAATACTTGCACTGGCACCACCACTATGAGGCAGAGGATATAGAGGAGCACCACATCCACCCCGTGGGGAAGATACTCCTCCTCTCTGATGGTATACACAACTTTATTGACGGGTTGATCATCGGCTCAAGTTATATGGTGAGCACAGAGTTAGGCATCGCCACAACTATTGCCGTAATACTGCACGAGATACCGCAGGAGATTGGGGATTTTGCGGTTTTACTGCATGCGGGATTCTCACGAGCGCGAGCGCTCTGGCTTAACTTTGCCTCGGCGCTCACCTCTATCTTTGGCGTTGTGGTTGTTTTAATAGCAGGAACAGTATCTGAAGCACTTTCAATCTGGCTCATCCCTTTTGCCGCGGGAGGATTTATCTACATCGCACTCTCCGACCTCATCCCCGAACTCCACAAGAAATCGGAGAAGGTCTCTCACACCCTCCTTCAGCTCCTGCTCATAGCGCTCGGCGTTGTCTTAATGCTCCTCCTCCTTATTTTGGAATAAGGAAAACTTTTAACACTAACAAAAACATCCTTATATACTTGAGTTTATAAGGATGTTTTTGAGATAAAAAGAAGGGAAGTTGTTAAAAAACAAAATCCGCCCAGTCGAGTGAACCAACTGAGCGGTTAAGAGATTTAGGTAGTTGCTCCGTAGTAGAGTTTTCCCTTAGCAGGAAGCATAGGGGTCTCGTGAGCCATGTTCTCATCCCATGGCTCGGGAATTTTTCCTTTCTTTTCCATCTTCCTTTTCCTTGTCTGATTTTGTTTGTGAAGATGTTCTGCGATAACTCGGAACGCCTCTCCTGTAGTTATTTTCTTCGCTGATTGTTTCTGCCCTATCTTCTTTATCTTCCGCTTCTTACTCTTCTTTGGCATAGCCAAACCTCCTTTGTGTGAATGAACTTTTGTTGATTCTAGCACGAGGAGAGTTAATGATGCAAATACTCTCATATTCTGGAGAATATTGGAATGTTTTTTAGTATTCCTCTCTGTCTATACAGGGGTGCCTACACCCACACCAATTGTTTTATTGAAAGGTCTGTTTCAAAATTTGTTTAAGCTGATCGTGCCCTGCACCGCTTTTTAAATATACTTCTCTCGCTTCTGCATCCTCCTTGCATATAAAGTATTCGTAATGAATAAGGAGAAAAGGTCTCCGATTTTTTGTAGAGATTACTTCACCTCGAGCATGTTGCTGGAGTCTCCGCCTTACATCATTAGTAAATCCTATGTAGAGCTTGCCATCTCTACGACTTAAGAGAACATACACATAATAATGCTCCTTCATATATATGAGCGGGCCCCGTCAGACGGGG
>CAYITB010000020.1:0-1209 GCA_964366155.1 uncultured Candidatus Saccharibacteria bacterium | reverse complement strand
GACGGGGTGCCTATTGGGATTTGAACCCAAACCGAGAGTTCCACAAACTCTAGTGCTAACCATTACACTATAGGCACCATCATTGGTGAGTGTAGCTGAAGTAGATACAAAAACAAAGCCCTCCGATGTTACATCGGAGGGCATGGGGTCATAGTAAAGAGGGTGCGTTGTCGTGGTTCGCAGAGTGTTGTAACTCTTTGTGTGCGAGCGGCAATAGTGAGCTCACGGTGCTTGCGCGAGCCAAAGGCAACAGCCACCTGCTCACAGTTGGGAGCAACCTCGTACCAGTAGGGACCGTAGCGGTGAAACATGACGTTACGCACCGCCTCTTTGCGCCCCCTTGCCTGCGTCTTACCCAAGTGCCAGATAATTTTCCGACCCCTTGGCAAGGTGAGAATCTGGAACACTTCGTAGAGAATTTTTAATTGATGTGGTTTTTCAACTTCCTCCACCGTGATATCCCTCCTTTCTTTAAGTACTGTCTACCTACTATTATAGCAAGTACACAGGGAAAGTCAAGTGCTCTAAAGAAGTGGCTTTAACTGTGGGTAAAATCTTACTCCTCGCCTTTTCTAATAACTTTGTGTTCTACAACGTGCATCACTGCATCGGAAAAAGTTTTAAGTAGAAGAAAGAAAGGCAGAGCATTAACAAAAAATGAACCAAAAATTGCCGTGAGGTGCATGGGGATTATTCGTAGGTAAGGATAACCCATCAAATTACCAATATTTTGTTTTTTAGTGTCCGTGGGTCTATTGTAGAAATAAGAAAAAAGATGGTTAATAAAAAAGAGTAAAGCCGCTAGAAAAATTAATTTCCATTCTATAGAGCCTACACTCTGAGTAAAAGGTTTAGCAAACGTGCCGGCTAAAAGAAATATCATATAACCAAGGTGGAAAAATCCGTAATGTACTAAAAAGAAAAAGGCGGTTAAGATTTTTGTGCGTTGTGTGGACTCTGCAGGCTGACCATTGATTTTAAATCCTTCGGCAGAAAACTCTTTTAACTGAAGTATCCTAACAAAATTAAAAAACCCAATGGTGATACTTTGAAACCAGTAGACCCACAGTATGGTTGATACATTCCAACCCTCTTTCGTCGCAAAGAAAATCGTTACAAGGTTTGAAAATAACAACAGCCATAAAGACGGGTCCGTGAGTAAATTTCTTTTGGATTGAATAATAGACATAGTACTTACTAATCAGCTCT
>CAYITB010000019.1:0-9813 GCA_964366155.1 uncultured Candidatus Saccharibacteria bacterium | reverse complement strand
ATGGCTATTGGCTCTCGGTTAATCGCCTCATCACTCACAAGCGCGTAGAGATGCAAGTGCAAGCGTTTTCACAAATGCCGCAAGAAAAATTGATTATTGTGGGTAGCTACGAAAAATCGAGGCACTTTGATCGCTACGCTCGGTATGTACACAGTATTACTCCACCAAATGTTGAGATACGGAGCTGGGTATCAGATGACAAACTTCGAGACCTCTACGCACACTGTCGAGGAGTCATCACCACCTCGCTCAATGAAGATTTTGGGCTAACACCACTTGAGGCAATGGCATCAGGCAAACCTGTTATCGCACCGTATGAAGGCGGATATAAAGAGACTGTTCTTCCCTCTCGCACTGGTCTTCTTATTGAGGGTATTAATTCTGACAAGTTGAAGCACACGATACAAACATTTATGGCTGAAACTAGCTCATACAGATCCGCATGTGAGGCTCGTGCACAGCAATTCGACATACAGACATTTATTATTAAACTCAAAGAGGTTCTTGAATATGACCAACGAGCGTGACAAATCACTCTTCATTTTATTTAACAAACATCAAGCGCGCTATTTCAAGAAAAAGTTTTCTGAAGAAAAGCGGAGACAAGTTGAAGTGCTTGCTTTTGACGGAATAGTAAGTATGAACCTCTCACAATATAATATCCAGCACCACTCTGCAGAAGAGCTTATTAAAGAAAATGAGCGACGAGAAATACTTACTACATCCACTCATTTATTGATCGAAAAGATGAATTCCATACTCATACGACTAGACGCGGAGGGTAACCTGCGGATGATAGATTTTTTCGATTGCGTAAAGTATCAAAAATTTTTGGAGTTTTTATCCGTCATATACTACCATCACTATCTGTCAAAATTACTCTCTCTATTCCAACCGTCACGTGTAGTAATTTTCGCGAATATTTCTTTATTAACGATTCTCCTTGACGACATTTGCGAAAAGAAAAACATTTCTCTTGATAAACACCCTCTCCCTTGGCATTACCGCTATATCCAATCTGCCTACGAAGCACTTCCTTTTGTGACGAAAGAAAGAGATATCCTTTTCCATCTGTTTAGAAAAATAAGTAACCGCTCTCTATCACTCGAAGATATAGTCTCACAGCTAAAAATGAAGAAAGATACCCTTGAGGTAGCATTATTTACTCCGCTCGACAATAGAAGAACACTCACAAATGCGCTTGAGGGATTCCACACCCTAGCAAAAAAATCTTCCACAATAATCGTACCTCTTAGGAAAACTTCCCAAAAAGAAGAACTAATTACCGCAGAAAAAGAGCCCCATGTGCTCACCTTTAATCTGTCAAAGATCCTCCTCACAAAAAAAGAAAAAGAAGAAGTGTACTCTACAGAATTTAGTTCTTATCTTTTTCCACTCTTTTCAGATATCTTTCATTCACGAGAGAACATCATAAACTTGCATACATTCACCAATGCGTTTGGGTTACGAGCCTGGTATCACGATTTTATCTCGACCTCTCATCTTTTTGAACACCTATTTTCAGCCATTCGCCCATCTATATTTATGGGTGACAATTTTTATGATTTTACAACTCGGGTCGGAAACCTGATAGCTGAACAGAGAGGGATCGAGAGCTACGCCGTTACCCAGCTCCACCAAGAATTGTTCTCCCCTCCCTACCACAGTTTTAGAAATCATATACTCAATAAGCATCTCCCTCATTCGGTAGCTGTACATCAACAAAATACTGCGGTACACATCGCTCAACACACACTTATAGATAATCCCGATTATGTTCCTCGCGTACAAATAATAAATCGAGACACGGTAGGAGTTGATTATAAAAAGGATTCCTCAAAAGAATTCGTCATCCTATTTACAACACAACAACACGTCCACACTTTTGATTACGTAAAAATAGTGATGCACACAGTACAAACTCTCTCGGATACGCTGAGCGGTTATAGTGTTCGCCTTATCATAAAACCCCACCCCGCTGAATACGCGTTTTTATATAAGTTCACTGTGAGAAAAAGAGGCGCCGTTGCACAAGTCAATGCATCTATAGGGATTAATGAAGCGCTCGCGATAGCTGATATTTTAGTTACCTCACACTCGTTTACTGCCATTGAAGCACTCAAACAAGGGAAAAAGGTCATTCTGCTCAGTTTTTCTCGGAGAGCGGCCGAGCCAGACATTCTGCTTTATCGCCCCTTAGAACTTACAGAAAATCCATTAGTTACTGAGGTTCACTCTGTGGGTGAACTTAAAACCGTTCTCCTTAAATATGCAATAATGAAAAAATGAAAGTACTTCTTATTACATCAGCAAGCGCGCCCCACATAGGTGGCGAAGAAGTATATCTAGAAAAATTAGTTCCAGCTCTTGAAGAACGCGGGATACAAGTGCGAGTACTTGTGCTTAGTACTATCAAACATATCACCAGCAACTACACACAAGATTCTCAAGTTTCTTTTATATACGTGCATAATCCTTACACGTATTGTGGGCTCTTTGAAAGAAATATTATTTCCCCATCTCTCTACCGAAAAATACGGAGGGAGATTCGAACTTTTACCCCAGATGTAGTACACCTCCATACTGTGTTTTTTCTTAAAACAGTACTCTTTGCAGCATACCACATTCCTAAGGTACAGACCTTCCATGAAGTCTCGATTATCCTCCCTCTCTATCCCCTCTTCTTTGCAGAAGATCCAAATACAGATTACGTGGGAGAATTAGATTTTAAGAAAGGTAAACGTATCGGACTAAAATACCGCACACTTTTCATCGACCATTATCTCTTGAGTGATCATAGGATAAGCAAAAGGATTACAAAACTTTTTCTCTGCCCATCCAATTACCTCGCGGATGTAGCAAAAAAAGTGGGGCTCACACCGACCATACATTTACCCTACTTTCAAGATGCTGACCGTGCAGAAGTAATTCACGAGAATAAAAGCGATAATGAATACTTTTTATTTGTTGGTCGACTTGAGACAATAAAAGGCGCTGACCAACTCTTGCGGGCGTTCTCACTCCTTAAGAAACAATATGAAAAAGCTCGCCTCATTATTGCGGGAGACGGGACTCAATCTCTAGAACTTAAGCTCCTTTCAAAAAAGCTTGGCATTGACGCACATGTTGATTTCCTTGGTTGGGTAGATAACAGCAAACTATCTGTTTATTATGAAAATGCACGGGGAATCATCATCCCGAGCATATATCCTGAGGTTAGCCCCCTCGTTGCATTTGAGGCCATGCGTTATAACAAACCAGTTATTGCGTACAGCGTCGGCGGACTCCCTGAGATCGTCCAACAAAGAGAGACCGGCCTCTTAGTAGAGCGGGGAGATATACAAGGTCTCTCAGATGCTTGTCAGCAAATTTACACCAATCCTACATACGCACAACAGTTAGGAGATGCGGGAAGAAAATACTTAGAGAAACATTATACAAAGAAAGAGCATGTTGATAGACTAATTGCCATATATGAATCCCTTTGCAAGCTTTAATAAATATATACGAAGCATTATCCCTTCCTTCCGTAAGGAGAGGAGAGCTACGCTATTTCCCCCAATGCTCGTAGTAAAACCAAGAGGGACACGCGTACTCGTTCTCTCTCCCCACTTTGATGATGAGGTGATTGGATGCGGAGGAACACTGATTAAACACATCCTTGATGGCGATACAGTGTCAGTGGTTTATCTTACTGACGGAACAAATGGTACCCCCGATATTGCCGACAGAGCTGAAGGCGCTCGGATTCGGAGAAAAGAGTCTGAGACTGCAATGCGCCTATTAGGGATTAAGGACCTTTACTTTTTAAGCGAGGCAGAAGGCAGTCCAGAGATACAAAAAGAAACACATGCAACACTCGCCCGTATACTGACAGAAAGACAGCCAGACTTAGTCTACCTCCCTTGGTTTGGAGAAAACCATGCTGACCATCTTAAGACAAACCTCATTTTTATTGACCTTATAGCGTATCTACAAAAAGAGTGTCTCGTATGTGCATACGAAGTATGGACACCATTACTCCCTAATATAATGGTCGACATAGGATCAGTTTTTGAACAAAAGATGTCAGCACTTGAGTGTTTTACAAGCCAGCTTAAACATAATAATTATCGCCGTATTGTTGAGGGGTTAAATTTATATAACACTCGTTACTGTCTCAATGGGGAGTCATACGCGGAAGCATTTCTCTTTACATCAGCGCGGGAGTATAGAAAATTGTCACACAAATTTTTATGTTAAAGATCACACGAAAGGACGAGGACTTCTTCCTCCGTACATACCAAAAAGGTGACGAGGAAAAAATTATAACACTTATCAACGAGTCTCTAGGGATTAATGAGACACTCGCTCATTGGCAATGGAAATATATTACTAACCCAACTGGTTCATTAATTATCCTTGTCACTGACAAAAAAGGGACGATTATTGGTCACATTGGACTACAAAGAAAGAGGGGTGTATATTATGGGGTTGAATATAATTTCTTTATCTCAATAGATGTTGCCGTAACAGCACCGTATCGAGGTTATGGACTTTTTGGGTCTTCTCCTCTTCTCTTGCCATCAGAAAAATTTATCATTCTCGGATTTCCTAATAGTGAAGCGCTTTACTCATATAAAAAATTCCCGCCTGAGTACGCGCAGAATTTCTTCTTTGTGGATGTTCCCGTATTTACAAAAACCCTCCGTCTTATCTCACGAGTACATCATTTATGGAGCAAGAGGGAAGATTCTATACAGATAGTAGAGTTAAAACCGATAGAATTAGATGTTTTAACTAATTTGTGGGAAAAAAAGAAACAGGAACTCACCACAAGTGTTATCAGGGATGCACAATATCTTAAATGGAGAGTGTGTGACTGTCCGCAAGAAATAACCTTATATGAAATACGTATAAATAATTGTTGTATTGGTTACCTTTCTATAGTAGTAAAAGAAAAAATATGTTTTATTATAGATATAATAGTACTTAACGCACACCTTACACCTGTACTCATAGAGTCTATGGAAGATCTCGCTTACTCACTTGGCGCAAGTGTTATCCAATTGATGATCAATGATGGATCAATAATCTCACTTTTATTACAAGAGGGGTATGCCGTCAGAGAAAAAATAACTTGTACTCATCTTAACACTATTGAAAAAGGAAAACATTTTGTATCGTACATTACATATAGTGATACAGATCTCTTCTAGATATTATTCCCACTGAAAAATTGTTGTCCCCCACCCCATACCTGCTCCAAACCCACAGAAAACCACAATATCCCCTTGTTTAATTTTTCCTTCTTGGAGCGCCTCGTGAAGCGCAATAGGAATTGAGGCTTCTGATGTGTTACCGTAACAGTGGATATTGGTATATGTCTTATTAATCGGTAATTTTAATTCTCCCATAATCGCTGTGATAATATTTATATTTGCTTGGTGGAGAATTATGAAATCAATATCAGAAACTCCAAGATGTGTCTTCTCTAGACTGGATTGTATAGTCTTGGGCACTTCTCTGACAGTAAAATCAAAGATGTCCTTCCCCTCCATACGACTCCCAAGAAGTGCATCCTCATATCCGTTATTCTCTCTCAATGATGCAATCCCCCCAAAGGGGAGGTGGAGAATATGTGTAGTAGTAGCATCATTTCCCATATCAGAGGAGAGGAGACCCTTCCCTTGGGGGCATTGTTCAAGAACAACCGCGCCGGCTCCATCTCCAAAAAAGACCGACTTGGTGCGTTCTCTCCATTTTAGACTACTAAACAAGGTCCCATGGGAACAGGCTCCAACAATGAGCACATTCTTGTAAGTCCCGTCAACAATAAACTTGGATGCAGTAATAAGCGCAGTCATAAATCCTTGACACCCATTCCGAATATCAAATACTGCGGCGCGTATTGCCCCAAGTTTTCCTTGTACAATAGCTGCTGTTGCCGGCGTTGATACATCAGGACCCGAGATAGCAACAATAATAAGGTCTATCGCACGAGCGGAGAGGTTCGCATTCCGTAATGCTTCCTGGGCAGCATTAACACAAAAATCTGAAGGAAGCTCGTGACTCTTTGCCACTCTTCGTTCATGAATTCCGATCTTCTCTCGAATCCACTCATCCGAGGTATCAATAAAATGGACCAAGTCTTCATTGGTAACTACTATTTCTGGGACGTACATTCCTGTTCCAATAATGTGGCACGAATAGTGGCTTTTCATTTTTTTACATTGAGAGTCCCCCATCTATTTTAATAGACTGCCCAGTGATATAATTTTCTTCATTTGTGAGGAAAAAATAAACCAGCTCCGCAATACTTCGTGGTGTTCCAAATCTTTTTTGAGGAATCATATTTACCATTCGCTCCTGCAGGTGTATGGGGATGGACGAGACCATGCGAGATTTAATAAGACCAGGACTAATTGCGTTAACACTGACATCATATTTTGCCATATCACGCGCAAGGGCTTTGGTAAAACCAATAAGTCCTGCTTTACTTGCCGAGTAATTTGTTTGCTGGTTATTCCCAATTTCACCACTCAAAGAAGCAATATTTACTACTCTCCCCTTGTTTTCTTTAATCATAGGGAGGCACTCGCGAGTGAGAAGGATTGTATTGAGCAAATTTACTTGGATAACCTCCCTAACATTATCTCGTGAGAGCGTGTCTAAAGCACCGTCCATCTTAATACCAGCGCAATTCACAAGAAAATCAATACCACCATACGTCTCGTGTATATCTTGTATACACTTAGAGATAGAAGACTCTTGTGTTAAATCAAGATGAACGAGAAAAAAATTTTTATCTGTATAAGAGTCTACCGTCTTACTCTCAATATGATACGTACCAATTACCTGTATATCTCTCTCTATAAGGTAACGCGCAATAGCTGCGCCGATATCTCCCGTGGCTCCCGTGACCAATGCTCGTTTCATTACCATACATATACTAGGTATGCACAAAATTAACAACTGTGCGAGTAATCCCCTCCGAGTCTAGCCCAAAATAGGTGAGGAGTTCATTTGGCTCTCCTGATTGACCAAATTGATCGGGTACTCCAATGCGTTTAATAGGCACCGGATACTGCTCCGAGAGGAGCTCCGCTACCGCGCTCCCTAAGCCTCCCGCGGCCTGATGTTCTTCAACTGTTATCACACGTCCTGCCGCGCGCGCCACGGCAATAACTGCCTCCACGTCAAGCGGTTTGATCGTATGGACATTAAGAACTGAAGCGCGTATTCCCTGCTCCATCAGAGTTCGAGCGGCATGGAGAGATTGATAGACCAACACCCCACAACTAATAATCACAACATCAGGATCTTTTGGCTGGAAGAGTAGATTTGCCTTCCCAATGGCAAAAGGAGTGTCATCGGTCGTTACGATAGGACTCTTCTCACGGGCAAGACGGATATACACTGGCCCCTTATGCCCTGCGGCGGCAATAGTAGCCTTACGCGCCTCAATACTGTCACAGGGCACGAGTACCGTCATACGGGGGATGACTCGCGTAATCGCAATATCCTCTATTGCTTGGTGAGTACCTCCATCAGGACCAACAGAGACGCCAGCGTGTGATCCTGCAATTTTTACATTTTGATCGTTATAGCAGATGGTCGTGCGTATCTGTTCCCAATTCCTTCCTGGGCTAAACATCGCATACGAAGTGATGAAGGGAATCTTTCCCATCGCCGCCATACCCGATGCAACTGCTGCCATATTTTGCTCACCAATACCCATTTCTACAAAGCGAGTAGGATATTTTTTTGCAAAAGCGAGTGTCTGTGTTGACTCCGTGAGATCCGCGCAGAGTGCCACCACTTGCTCATTTGCATCTCCCGCCGCCACAAGCCCTTCGCCATAGCCCTTGCGTATAGGAGCCTGTTCTACTCCCACCTCAAAGAGATGCGGATTTAACTTCATTGTTTGGTTGAGCTCATTCATGTTCACTTCGTATTTTTCCTCCTAAGGTGCGCAATTCTTCAAGCGCGTGCTTCCCTTCCTCCTCGGAAGGAGGCTTCCCATGCCACTCAAATCTCCGCTCAAACTCGGGAACACCCTTACCGGGGATAGTGTAAGCAATGAGGACGCTCGGTTTACCAAACACGGCCTTCGCCTGTTCTACCGCATCGTGAAAGTCGGGGATACTGTGTCCACCAACTTCAATCACATGCCAATTAAATGCCTCAAATTTGTCACGGAGTGGATCAAGTGGCATGATCGCTTCGGTATAGCCGTCAATTTGTATGTAATTGCGATCAATAATCGCAATGAGATTGTGGAGTTTTTCCCGCGCGGCAAGTTGCGCCGCCTCCCAATTTTCCCCGCACTCAAGTTCTCCATCAGACAGGAGCGTGTAAAAAAATCGTTCTGATGATATCCCTGTATCAATGCGATCCGCGAGTGCCATACCCACCGCTTGAGAGAGACCTGACCCTAAGGGACCAGAACTTGTCTCTAAGCCGGGGAGCCACTCACGATGGGGATGACCTTGAAGGCGCGAGCCAAATTTCCGCAAGGTATCAAGCTCCTCAAGGGGAAAGTAGCCCGCGTGGGCCATTGTTGCGTAGAGCACAGGACAAATATGGCCATTGGAGAGGATGAGACGATCTCGCCCCTCCCAAAAAGGATTCTTTGGATCATGTTTGAGCCCGTGGAAGTAGAGATACGCAAAAATATCTGCCATTCCCAAAGGGCCCGCCGTGTGGCCAGACCCCGCACGGACAAGCATAGAGATTATAGATTGACGTATGGCGTTTGCCTTTTCCTCTATGAACTGAATTTTTTCATCATGTAGATGCGCCATTGATATGATTTTGGAATTCAACGAGAGTGCTCAACACGTCCGCGCTCTGAAAGAGTGCCGATCCAACAACAAAATTTGTTGCACCAACATCTTTGAGCGCGGTGACGTTATCAAGAGTCACACCTCCGTCAATTGCAATTGTAACATCGGGAGCAAGCGCTCGCAATTTCTTAATGCGAGAAAAAATTCTTTCATCAAGTGTATGTCCCTGTCCGCCAATCTCTGCGATGCCCATTAACTGCACGTGGGAGAGATCTTTAAGAAAGGGATCTAACACATTCACAAGAGTATCCATACAGAGTGCAATACCCAACTTCACGGTTGATTCGCTAAACCTATCAATAATACTCGCAAGTTTATCGGTGGCTTCGTAGTGAACAATCACACGATCGGCAACAGAGGTCCATTGCGCAAGTTCGTCCTCTGGATGTTCCACCATAAGGTGCGCCTCTATTTTTATCTTCCCCTCAACCAAACTAAGAAGTTCCGGATTACTCCACGTCTCGGGGTGTGCAAAGAGTCCGTCAGAGACATCTACCTGTGCCCACAGAGCAAAACCCTCAACAAGAGCGAGCTTCTTTTGTACTTCATCAAAAGAAGTTTCTAAAATCGCAGGAATAATGAGCGGTTCAGAAGGCATGTTCTTCTGGCTCCGCGGAGTCCAGTTTATCGTTCCGCCGTTGATACCTCGCGTCGTTTGAAAATTCAGTAGTGAGCCAAAGACTCACTGCTTTTTTTGCCTCGTCGGGGGTGAGGAAGCGCGCGCCGAGCGAGAGAACATTTGCATTATTGTGGAGACGCGAAAAGTGCACCGTATGTTCATCGTAGTGGTAGAGTACCGCCGCACGCACGTGAGGGTAGCGGTTTGCGCACATCGCCTCACCTTGACCTGAACCACCAATTAAAATGCCACGGTATTCATCGGGCGCACTTGAAACTTGCTTAGCAACGATGGAGACAAAATCAGGAAAATCGTCATCCTCATTTTCCTCATACGCACCCTCATCCTGAACTGAATAGCCTTGGC
>CAYITB010000018.1:4664-10354 GCA_964366155.1 uncultured Candidatus Saccharibacteria bacterium | reverse complement strand
CCTACATCAAGGGCTTAGAAGTCCCCCGTTCTATCCATTGAACTACAGGGAGAAGGAGGCTTGTCTCTCACGATACCAAACTAGCGTGAGGGGTCAACAATAACAGGGCGCGTAAGGAGGAGCGCCTTGTACTCATCCTCTTTCCCTTGGAGTAGCTCTTGCGCGCGGACGAGATCGGCACGCGGAGGCGTTGCTCTCTCTCCTTCAATAGCATCCAGCTGTGCTGTCTCGTTCACCGCTCTCCAGAGATAAAAGTGGAATCCGCCCAAAAACACGAGCCCCACAAAAAAGGTGATGATGACAAGCTTCCACACGCGGAAGGGCATCCACTCCAAGGGGGTGCGTCTCTTGGCAGGACCAGAGGGCACACGATGGAAGAACCGCGAGAGATTACTAGGGAGAAGCACCATAGTTTTGCACGTGCGCGCCAATTTGTGCGCTCCACGCAGGAGAGGCCCCCTTCGCTCCGCTTGCCCCGCCCTTGATGAGCGCGAGCCGATCAACAACCACCATGCGTGGAGAGGACTCAAGGAGCGCGAGATAGTACGCAATATCCACGTAACTCCCGAGGATAGAGAGTTCAAGCGTAAGCGGACCTTTATTCTCTTTACCCGTATCCAAGCGCGCGATGTCGGCCTTCACACGCGCATGCTTTCCCAACGTCTCCAACTCTTCAATAAAACTCACCACGGTATCCTTGGTAATAAAGTAGGAGTTAATGCGATCGTGCACTTCTTTATTTTCCATAAGGAAGCGCTCTTCCTCTTCCGCAACTTGTTCAGTATGACTCGCAACTGCAAGATCAGCACGCACGATCGCGTGACTACGCGCCACCCCGTAGGAGCGATACACCGCGTAACTCCACGCGACAAATGATGCCGCGGCGACGAGGATGGAGAGAAGGATCACGAGGGTGGTGCGCGTATAGGTCATGGCGTATACGAGAAAGAGATGTTTGTAGTAATGTCGGTACTCTTTATCAGCGCGCTCGTGGGGTACTCCACCTTTGCTACCTGCGTGTTGGCACGGAGAAGATCAATAAAGGTGAGAAGTTGCGCGCGCTCCTTTGCAGAGAGCGCGAGCGTGATGCGCGAGGGTTGCTCGGCCACGCGCTCTACTTGGATACCGCGCACGCTCATACCGGGAGAGACAATCCCCGAGATAAATGCGAGCTCTTTGGTACGCGTTCCCGCTTTTGTGGTAGTGAGGATCCCCTGCACCCGCGCGCGCAAGTTCGTAATATCCGCGCGCCGCTCGCGAGTATCTCCTTGTGTTACCGTAGACTGGAGGCGCTCGAGAGTATCTCTATCCGCACGCTCATCAACGTAGACTGTCGCGTACACCGAGAGTGCGAGGGCAAGCGCGGAGAGTGCGAGAGCGGAACAGCACACGAACATCACCACCGCGCTCCTCGCCCAAAACTCTCTTTGCCTTACTTTTAGATCTCCCTGTTCAAGTAAATTAGTCATAGTATGTCGGGCCGCACGCTCCGGAGAGCAAGCCCTATAGCAGTCCCGTAGCGGAGCGCTTCGTTGAGAGTAAGATCAGGAAGCACTTCTTTAACGGGAGCAACGTTGACCCATGGGTTGCCGAGTGATACGGGGACTCCGAGGTGTGAGGAGAGGTACTCCGCGAGACCAGGGAGTGTTGCTTGTCCTCCTGCAAGATACGCTCGAGTGATAGCCCCCCCTAATACCTCCCCCCGTTCAACTCGAGTATTCCAGTATCCCACATGACGCACCATCTCATCTTTGAGTACCGAGGTAAGCGCAATGAGCGCAGAAAAAACGGCACTATTGTCACCCTTGCGAGAGAGACCGTGCGCAATCTTCATCTTTTCCGCTTCCTCGCGAGAGATCTTGAGCTCCTTCTCCAGAGCCTTGGTAATGTCCTCGCCTCCTACGTTGGGGACGGTGGCGGTATAGCGCACCGTATCACCCGCGACTACCGTCACTCCCGCGCGCGTCTTCCCAAAATCAATGAGGAGCACTGTCCCTTGTTCCTCTGCGGGAATTATGGAACGAGCCAGTGAGTGCGATTCTACTTCCAGTGAGAGCGGGGTAAGCCCTGCGTCAAGGAGCGCTTGCGTGTATGCGCGCACATGGGTGCGCGCGATCGCAGTAACACTTACCTCACGCCCCCCTATGGTATGTGGCGTCTCGGGGATGATGTCGTAGTCAAACGCGGTATCTGTCGCAGGAATAGGAATGTGGTTCTCAAGCTGGAGTAAAATACTCCCGCGGATCTCCTTCTCCTTCAATAGTGGCAGGGAGAGAGTGAAAAGGAACGCCTCCTCCTCGGGCAACGACGCAGAGACTACGCGCAAACGAAAACGGTCTTTAAGTTTTTTTATCGCACTCGCAAGTTTGGCTATATCGCGCACCTTCCCTCCCTCAACGGTCCCCGGCTCAAGCACTTCCTCACCATACACACCGTGCACTTCATGCCCATGACGATGCACAAGTGTCATTACTTTTACCGATCGATCGGAGATATCAAGTCCCGCGGCTCGCCGCACTAAGTACGCGGGCGGAGGAAAGAGCTGAAATAAGATTCCTCTCGGATTCACCTCTGTAGTATAGCAAATTAGTTTGCGTGCAAGCGGCTTAGGAAGTTCCCGAGGATAAGTGCGGCAGCTGCGGCATCCGTATTTTCGTTTTTTCCTACATCACGAGCGGCTTGCGCCGTTGTAAGGACCTCGTCTTCGTACTCTATTGGCAAGGAAGTGCGCTCTCGGAGCGCCTTTTCAAAGTTTTTTACATTCGCCATAACCGGATTCTCCTGCCCTGCGTAATTACGCGATCGGCCAAGCACAACCGCCCCTACACCCTTCTCGCTGCAAATTTTCGCAATAGCGTCTAGCGCAGCAGTATCGCTCGGGATCACGCCGTGCGGAAACGCAAAACTCCCCTCTTCATCCGAGATAGCCACACCTATCTTTTTAGTCCCGTAATCAATACCTAAATAGCGCATATATTAATTGCAATGCGGAGGGGGCGAGATTCGAACTCGCGACACCCTTTCAGGTGTGACGGTTTTCAAGACCGTTGCCTTCAACCACTCAGCCACCCCTCCGCACTGTTATCAATGTATATCAATTTTTTAAAAGCTTCTCCACTTTTATAACTTTTTATTTGATGTTCCCGCAACCACGCTAACTTCTTATCTGTAAAAACTTCCGAATAAACTACCTTCCAAGGTCTACTGCTCCTTGTTGAGAGTGTCGCACCAGAATTATGGTGTTTTAGCCGATCATTAAGATCGGCAGTATATCCTACATAATATCTCCCATGTTTCTCACTTTTGAGAATATACACTGTATACATGTTTTATCGAAACCACCCATCGCCTCGGGCTGGCCTCCCTATTTATACTGACTCTACTCTAGTGCCTGCGAATAATAAAGGGGGTTATGATAACCCCCTTATGTGCCCCCGATGTCGTGGCGGACAAAGTCATCACCTCGTTTGAGGCAAAACAATTTCACGCCAACAGAGACGATGACAATGAGTACAACAGTGCAGAAGATGACCAAAGCCATAGCCTTGTGCCTCTCTTTCTGTAGAGTAAGAACCTCTAGAATTACTATACCATACTCCGCACGCGCGTCCACCTCGGTGCACGGTTGGTGAGGTAGTGCGTGGCAGTGAGGTACCACGCGAGCCCCACGAGGTAGCCCCCGAGCACATCGGAGAGGTAGTGGACCCCAAGGTAGATACGACTCATGCCAATCAAGAGCGCGAGGGTAACACAGAGCGCACCGACCGCAAAGACACTTGCGTCCGTACGTAATCGTCCCACCGCAATGTGCGCAAGCACTCCATACACGCCGACCGAGAGCGCCGCATGGAGACTGGGGAAGGAGGAGAGGTGCTCAACAACAAGCGCGCCAAGCACATCGGGGCGTGCGCGCCCAATCCCAAACTTGAGGAGCGCCACAGTGATGGTCGTGCCCGCGAGTGCCGCCACAAGCGCGATGGCAACAGTGTGTTGTCTCCGGAGGAGGAAGTAAGAGATGATGACGGTAGTAATAAAAGAGACCACGAGAAGATTTCCCGCCTCGGTAATTATTTGGAAAAAAGAGGTAAGGAGAGGGGCGCGGAGTGCCTCGGCGAACGCCTGCGCCGAGGCATCCAGAGTAGTAATGAGCTCAAACATTCCTCCAGTATACGCGTTCTACGAGCTCTGATACAATAATCGTATGCACACGGGAGACGTTTTAGAATGGGAGGCACTTGAGTTTGATTACAAAGAGCACAGCACCGACTGGTATTGGATTTTTGGCGCCGCGATCATTGCCGCATCACTCCTTGCTACACTCACCAACAACATTATGTTTGCCATCATCATCCTCATTGGCGGTTTTAGTTATCTCTCCCTTGCGGCGAGAGAGCCGGAGGAAGTGCCCGTGAGCATCTCCTCGCGCGGAGTCTCGGTGCGCAAACAACTCTTCCCCTACGAGAACATTATTGCTTTTGCTATTGATACCGAGCCGCCACGGCGGCGCATTGTTCTTGTTTCTGCTACGGGCATTGTGCGCCATACCTACGTGCCACTCGGCGATGAATCACCCGCACTCATCCGCGAGTATTTAAGCGAGTACCTAAATGAGGTACCCTACCACCCCTCCTTCACCGACTGGGTCACCGAGTATTTGTAACCAGCATCCAATAAAACATTCCAATATTCTTGAGAATGTTGGAATGTTAGCATTAGTTTAGCAAAATTAAACCCCTCCGACTCGCCGTAGCAAATCAGAGGGGGTAAGAGGTACTAGGTAACAGGCTCCACTTCATTTTCCCGTTCGCCGGTAAAGGATGGCTCGCCCCAAACAGCAAGGTAGTACCTCTTGTGTTCGTAGGAAGCAGAGAGGATGGGGTCGCACATAACCCCTTCCTTCACCAGTGAGTGGATGGTAAAGCTGACTTCCGGGCACTCTCTTTTAAGCAAGAGCGCTTTATGGAGCGCGAAGTCAGGGATTGGGAGTATGTAGTGACCGATAGCATCCGTGCGCCACACGAATGTCATTGGTTTGAGTGGCGGTATAAAACAGGAGGCGAGAACGAGAATACACGCACACACAAAGACTCCCGCTACATTAACCCCGACCAGTTCCAGGGGAATGAATCCAAACATACTCCCGATTCCCCCCACAGTAGCTGCAAGAAGGAAGCTGATGGCGACGAGTCCAAATATAGCGACTACATCGTCTCTACCGAACTGAGAAAAGAAGCGGGGGAAGATGGAGCCGTTCGCCTTCTTTGCCGCTTGCTCCATATACCGCTCCACCGACTCGGTGGTGTAGGGAGAGATGCCGCACGCGTGAAAGGCCTTGAGAAGCTTGCTTTGTTGAGTGGATTTTTCCAGCACTTTTTGTAATCCACTGTAACCAAGCTCATCTGCGGCCCGCGCATCGAGATCCTCTCCAAAGAGCTCGGTATCCCACGGCCGTTCAGGAACCTCTTCAACCAGATCGAGTACTGCGACTTGAAGCACATCTGTGTTGCTCATTATCCTTCCTCCTTTGCCTGTTAGGCTCTATTTCAATTGGGTTAGAAACCCGTTTCTATCTCCTACTATTGTAGCACCTCTAAAATTAACTGTCAATACGTTACAATGTCTCAAGACCTTCGCATCACTTTAGGGGCTATATATGTCCAAAGTTACCAGCCCTCCTTCACCGACTGGGT
>CAYITB010000018.1:0-4564 GCA_964366155.1 uncultured Candidatus Saccharibacteria bacterium | reverse complement strand
TCACTTTAGGGGCTATATATGTCCAAAGTTACCAGCCCTCCTTCACCGACTGGGTAACGGAGTATTTGTAAAATTTAGGTAAAGAGTGCCTTCTTAATCGTTCATTTGCCATAATAAATTGATTCTTACATCCTAATCTGCGGTAGGGATGCCCACCTTCTTTTCAATCCGCGTGATGCGTCGCTCGTGAGTGACTAGGGTATCCATCCTGTTCGTCAGGTGGTTAATCTTGCCGTCAATTCCATCGAGTCGTCTGTCAACGCCCTCAAACCGTTTATCAACTAAATCAAAGCGTTTATCAACTTCATCAAACCGTTTATCAACGTCTGCGAACTGCTCTTGCATGTGATCAAATCCTGTTTTTACCGCAGTAGCAAGATTTCCAACCTCGTGGTCAATCTTTGTATCAAGCTTTTTGAATTGTTTCTTGCTCTCAGCAAATCCGTCCATGACAATATCGGAAAGTTTTTCAACAGTGTGAGCAAGCTTTTCAAGTGTCATCAAACTTTTCTTCTTCATAAGATTCTATGTTACTCCTGCTGTGCAGAGTGTCAAACTGGTCCTCCCGGCAGGAATCGAACCTGCATTACAAGCTCCGCAAGCTTGCGTCCTATCCGTTGAACGACGAGAGGAATACCTGCCCGAATGGCACTAGCCAGGTGGGTTTAATTATAGCAAGAAAACTAGGCCGCCTTTCGGACGAGCTTTGAGAGTTGAGACTTCTTGCGCGCGGCAGTATTCTTTTTTATCACTCCGCGCTTAGCCGCCTTATCAATCGCCTTAAAGGCCTCGCGGAGTTTTGTTTCGGTATCAGCGCCCTTAGAGAGTGCGAGTGTCTGCAGTTCCTTAATACTCTTCCTCATAGTGCGGCGGCGGCGGTCGTTATAGACGCGCTTCGTACCCGAGCCGCGGAGTGCTTTTTTTGCTGAACGTGTAATAGGCATCGCGGAGAAAGTGTAACAGAACTAGTGCCTATTGGCAACTATGCTATAGTGTGCCCATGATTGGCCGTATTACTGGCACCGTGGTGGAAAAGCGGGGTAAAAGCATCACGCTTGACGTTAGTGGTGTAGGCTACACCGTCTCTATCCCCACCGACACACTCCTTATAGCAAAAGAGGGTGAGACGCTCGCTCTCTACACCCACCTTGCCGTCCGAGAAGATGCCCTCGAGCTCTACGGATTTACCAGTTCCGACGAGCGCATGCTCTTTGAGCAACTCATCTCTGTCTCAGGAATCGGGCCCAAGAGTGCACTTGGCATACTCTCTCTCTCCAGCGCCGAGCAGGTACGCCGTGCCATCCGCGAGGGTGATAGTGCTTCTCTCACTAAGGTTTCTGGTGTGGGCAAAAAGAGCGCAGAAAAAATAATTTTAGAGCTCCGCGAGCGCGTTGGTGCAGGAGAGGAGGGAGCAACACTCACCGGTGCTGATGCCGACGTGCTTGATGCCCTTAGAGCACTCGGTTATGGGCTTGCCGAGTCACGCGAGGCACTCAAGCGCGCCGTGAGTAAGGACACGGGAGATCGTGTAAAGGAGACACTCCGCTATTTAAGTTCGCATCATGCGTAAATTTTTTGATTCGCTCTACCACTACCTCTGGGCCTTTGGCTCATCTCTTTTTTATAATTTCCCCTCGCGCAAACTCGTTGTCATCGGCGTTACCGGTACCAAGGGTAAAACGACTGTCGTTGATTTAATTGCCGCGATACTCCGCGAGGGAGGAAAAAAAGTCATTGTTTCTTCAACGCTCCACTTTGCCGTGGATGACGATGATATGCGTAATCTCCTCAAAATGACCATGCCCGGACGCTCCTTTCTCCAGGCACTCCTCGCGCGTGGCGTCCGCGAGAGTTGTACCCACGCCGTGATAGAGATGTCGAGCGAGGGCGCACGGCAACACCGCCATCGCTTTATTGCACTCGACGCACTCGTTGTTACCAATATCTCACCAGAGCACATTGAGTCACACGGTTCATATGAACACTACCTCGCCGCCAAGCGCTCTATTGCAGAGGGGCTCACCCACTCCGCAAAAAAAGAGCGTATCCTTGTAATGAATGCTGACGACAAAGAGAAAGATACTTTTCTTTCACTTCCCATACCCACCAAAGTCACCTTCTCTTCTGCTGACCCCTTCCCCTATGAAACAGTGCTCCCCGGAGCAATGAACAGGATAAATATACTCGCGGCGGCGGCCGTCACGCGCGCACTTGGTGTAAGAGAGGAAACAATTAAAAACGCAATTAAAAATTTCCGCGGTGTCCGTGGTCGCATGGAAGCGATCCCAAACAATCGTGGTATCCGCATTTATGTTGACTACGCACACACGGCAGATTCACTCTCTGCCGCCTACCAAGCGGCAGGACCCGGAGAAAAAATTTGTGTGTTGGGAGCCTGTGGTGGCGGGCGCGACAGGTGGAAGCGCCCACAAATGGCTCGCGTGGCAGAGGAGCACTGTCGCGACATCATCTTCACCAACGAGGACCCCTATGATGAGAGCCCGCAAGCAATTATTGAGGAGATGGCAGTAGCACTCCCCCCCGATTCCTACACCATCATCCTTGATAGACGTGGAGCTATTAAGGAAGCGCTCACCCGTGCGCATGAGAGAGATACCGTTATGATTACCGGCAAAGGTACCGATCCCTTCATCATGGGGCAAAAAGGGACCAAGATACCGTGGGATGATGCTACGGTAGTGAGAGAGGAACTACAAAAATTAAACGACCATGGATAAGCCAGTGTACATCATCGCGCTCCTTGCGGCGCTCGGAGTACTCGTGGTTGGTGGCGTTGCCCTTGCCATCTCTCGCACCACAGTACACCTCCCACTCCCACAGGCAGACCTCTCTCCATTTGCAAGTCGCGTCTCTCTCCACAACCTTCAAAATAAAGAGTACCTTACACTCTCTATTGTAGGCTCATACAGTGACCCAATCCGCATTAGCGGGTGGACCTTAGAGAATGGTAAGACGAGCATAGAGCTCCCCGAGGGGACACTACTCCTGCGCCAAGGAGTAGTTAATACAAAACAGCCTATTGCGCTCTACCCCGGGGAAGAGGCTGTTATTTCATTTCGTAGCTCTCCAGTAGGAGTCTCCTTCCACGTCAACACCTGCAGTCCCCTCCTTGAGAAGTTCCAACAATTTACTCCCCCACTGACGAGCAGTGTTTCAACAAGTACTGATGGATTTTACAACGACTGTGTCCTTGCGCATGAGCGCGATGCTAATTTTTATACGGGGCAGTGGCGCATTTTCGCAGGCACACCATCATTATTTAATAATGAACACGGCGCTATTACGTTGCGAGATGAGAATAAACTACCCATTGCCACGCTTGCCTATTAGTGGGTAGTTGGTAGTGAGTAGAGAAGAGAGTAAAGAGCGATACCGGTAGCAACAGCAACATTGAGGGACTCTTTTGTTCCCCTCATAGGGATTTCTAACACTGTGTCACAGAGCGCAAGGAGTGCTTCCTCTATCCCCTCCACCTCATTACCCACAATAAGTACAGAATTTTTTTGTACTTTTATTTCCGTATAATTTATTGACTGTGGAGCTTGCTCAAGAGCAAGTATCTCTCGCCCCTCCTTTTTTAACTCGTGCACTAATTCATAGACATCGTCCCGCTCTTCCCACGCAACACTTTTTTCCGCACCGAGCGAAGCTTTTAAAACTTTTGAATTCGGGCGCCCAAAACGATCTACTGGCGCAGGAGTAATGCCACAGAGATACACACGATCCACTCCCGCCTTCGCCAAGGCTTCGTCGGGCAGGCCCACCGCATCTGTCGTGCGTAAGATACTGCCCACATTTTCAGCACTACGAACATTGTGGAGTATGAGTGAGAGAGGGTAATTCGTTTTTAAACTCATGTGTACAATCCTATCACGATCATAATAAGACAATAGATATTTAGGATCTATTTCCAGTCTCCTTTAATTAATAGCTCTTTCTTCTCCCTAGTCCATCTTTTAATTTGTGATTCTCTTTTTCGTGCTAAAGATTTGTTGGGAAATAGTGTTGATATATATAGTAATTTAAAAGGACCTTGCCTGATTGCCATATCTGCCCCCTTACCAGAATTATGCTTAACAATTCTTTTCTCCGGATCAGTAGTGATTCCGGTATAATATGCCCCGGTTCGTGCTCTCGCTATGTATACATACCAACTCATTTTAAATGCCCTTCGACTTCGCTCACCCTTCAATAAACTCAGGATTCACTTCGCTCAGGGTACTTCTCCTCGTCTAATAATTACCTCGGGGTGTTACCCTATTGTATCAAAAACCAATGTTTACACTGAGCGAGTCCGTCCGAAGAGGACGAGACGAGTCGAAGTGTCCGCCCACCAGGATTCGAACCTGGGACCCTCTCCTTAAAAGGGAGCTGCTCTACCAACTGAGCTATGGGCGGAATGCTCAAACACTATCACACATTTATAAATTGAGAACAAGTGATTCCAGCTCTATATCCATCTCCACTTCTCCAGCAACTACCCTTGGATGGAGCGAGGAGACGCGGAAAGAGAGCTCGGCAAGCTCCTCAAAGCTATAGTTCC
>CAYITB010000017.1:0-10554 GCA_964366155.1 uncultured Candidatus Saccharibacteria bacterium | reverse complement strand
TAAGCTCTATCTCTTTGACAGTCATCTCGGCAACAATGGAATTGCGCGCAAGATAGGCAGGGTAATTAAAGAGTGTCCCCTGCTCCGTGAGAAAAGGCTCCGGTTGGGTGAGCGTGCCTGAAAGCATGAGGAGATCGCCGTAGTGATACGTTGGATACAGTGGAGCCCGCACACGCACACGAGAGCGCTCTCCCTCGGGGAGCACCGTGAGGTAGGTAAATGACTCGCGCTCATCGGGGGGCGCAGTAACACGAGCATTAAAAAAAGTAGGGGTATTAAACGGAAAAGTAAGCGGAGCAGGAGTGCGGACCGCTTCCCCCCGCCATGAGCCAAGCGCGCAACCAAAGAGGAAGAGCGCAATAATAAGCGCCTCGTATGAATGTGCACGATACGCATAGAAAGAGAGGATAGCAACGGTAAAGATAAGCGTACAGAGCCACCAGAGTGAGAGAGGGAAAAGAATACCCTGAACCGCACCGAGGGCGAGGCCAGAAATAAGAAAAAACATGATCTAATTATTATGGCTCTACTGCAGTGTTTTGGCGAATATTGACAATATATGTAGAGTATGATAGAATGATAGGTAGAAGTACTCATCCGTCCGCCAGCTGGCGGAGCGGAAAATTGACAAGAGGAGGAATAAAAAAGTGAAGAACTGCTTCGCGTTGTTCACAGTACTCGTCATCGCGATCGCGACGATAGGCCAAGCAGAACCGGTATGTACCGGCTCTGCGCCGGCAAATACCCTCAACTCCGTTGAGGATTACCTCGGACTGGTACAGGAACGTTTTGCTGTTCGAAAGTCCGAGAGTCAAAGTGGCGGTGGATCTGGTGGTGGAGGGGGAGGTGGTACTCATACACGCGCCAGCTTTTCTCCGACACTGGAAGAGCTTCCCCTCACGGGAGGCCCACGGAGTAACGATCCCGTGGTTGTGCACCGCATGGTGCGCGACAATGCCTCGGAAACATTTTATCGCGCGTGGTTGATGGAAAGTGAGTCCGCTACTTTTAAGATCGCGACATTCGCGATCAAAAAAGTGGTAAATACCCACGTCGGGTATGAGGAATTGGATTTCCACGAGCTGGACCTAGTCCAGCTCCACTACATCATCCTTGACAGCGAGGGGAACGAGCTTCGGCGGATTCTCATCCCTGGATTGGTAACCCCCATCGGGGATATCCAATTCTTCTACAGCTACTGCCCATTGCTGTTCGGGGGACAGAAAGTGCTCTCGGTTCTCGAGATGCACCTACGCGAAGGTGTTAACACTCCGGTAAGGATACACCGAGTCATCGCGCCAGCGGTGAACCTGATGGATCCGACCGCGACAACGGCCAGAGAGTTCAACTTCAGTTTGAAATGGAGAGGAGCTCGTTGGATGGAACGCGCGGTGCTCCCCAAGCACGCGCTTGACACCACCATGGTCGGAGCGCCACTCGCCAACCAGTTTTGGTTGCTGAACGGCAATTTCACCATGCTCGTGGATGCGTGGAATCGTGAGACGACACTTCCCGCGGGCGCAAGCGACTGGTTAATCGCAGAATTCATTCTGCGCGGGACTGGCCAAGGAGGGTTGTGGAAACTCTCCGAGAGATGTGTAAGCGTCTCACCCAACACCGCTATTGAGCAAATGACGCTCGTGGTGAGGGGTGAACAGGTGCTCATCGGCACACGCCTTGATCGTGGCGAATCAGGAGCCCTCTGGCTCTTCGACGCTCACGGTATCACTTTTTCTGCAACGGAAGAGGTGTTGGCGGAGGTATGGGTCAACGTAAAAGTGGACCCCCCTTCAGGGCAAACCTTTCTCCACATTCAGGATATTGAGGTGGGCAACTATAGCGAACGGGTGAATGTCATGTTTGCCAATCGCTTCATCGCGGCCCATGAGCTCCCCTTTTCGGGATTGTGGGATTACGAAGTAAACCCCTCGGGCATAGTGGGATTCTCATTCACCCACTAAGTCCGGCCCTCCTCTGCAACAGCCCCCTCTGATGATTATCGGAGGGGGTTTCTTATTGTGTTAGGATACTCATATGACACTCACCACGCACATCGCCATTGCAGGAGCACTCGGAAAGCCGCTCATCGCTGGAGGCATGGGACCGTTGGGACTTTTTATCGTTTCTGTTGGGTCTCACTATCTTGCTGACACCATCCCCCACTACGACTACAAGCTCCGCTACTTTGTTGACGAAAAAGAGGGAGAAGTTGCTCCGCCTTTCCGCCTCTTTGATTTTCTCATTCGCGATGTGGGAAAGGTTGCGGCAGATGCGCTTATTGGAACAGTACTCCTTCTCCTCGTAACAGGCACGCCACTCACCATACCCACGCTCCTTGTGTGGTCTCCAGTTATTATTGGCGCAACACTCCCCGACCTGCTTCAAGCGCTACGCTGGGTGGTACCGGGAGCTATTTTAAACAGGGTACAGAAAGTTCAGGACTTTGTGCACGCACGGAAACTTTCATGGAGTATGAGCGCGGTCTTCTCGCAAGTACTCATCCTTGTCCTCGCTCTTACTATTATTCAAATACTCTAGATCACCTGATCCATTGCAAGGTTGGAGAGCCTATCGGCCTCTTTGTTCTGCTCTCGCGGAATAAGTGTGATCCGCACTGAAGCAAAATGTTCCATGCCCGCACGCGCCTGCTCATAGAGTGGTTTGAGGCGCGGTTCCTTAACTTTATAGGACCCAAGGAGCTGTTTACCAACGAGCTCGCTATCAAGATTGAGCTCAACCGAGAGCTCTCCTGCCTCGGTGCCAAAGCGCTCTATAATTTTCTCAAGACCTATAATCACCGCGCGGTACTCGGCTTCATTATTCGTCGCGATTCCGAGCGGCTTTACCACATCTTCAATTAACGTGCCATTCTCATCAACAATGTGCACGCCGGCTCCCGCGATACCCGGATTCCCCCTCGCGCCTCCATCGGTGTAAAGCCGTATTCTCATGCGCCAATTCTACGCTACTCGAGTAGCGTCAACAATGCGGAGCCGAAGCTCTCCCCTGCCCCGATAAAACGAGTTTTCAATGTGCGCAGAGAGATCTACCCAGTCCCCCTGTTTGAACGAGAGTTTCCCCAAATTCTTTTTTGCAAAAAATCCCACCGCAGAAATTGTTCTCCCTTTAGTGTTTCGGAAAGTTAGTTCAAGATGAATACCGCCATTGCCAAAACTCCGCACTCCCATAATTTCAACTCCTTCAAAAAGAAAGAGGGGTTTGGAATTCCCCACACCAAATGGCGCGAGTGGGGCAAAGGAATGGTAGGTGGCAGGAGTAATCATATCGAGAGAGAGCGCGCTATCAGGAGCACCGATACTCCGAACACTAGGGGGATGTTGCAATTTTTTATATGCGGTAATGAGCCGTGAGGCAAAAGAATCTTCAGCCCCCGCACGGACAGTAAATCCGCCCGCTTCTGTGTGCCCGCCAAAGTTTACGAAGAGCTCTTCACCGCCCGCCTCTTGCATCAACTCAACAATATTCACACTCCCATTAGAACGGCACGAGCCCTTGATAAGCCTCTCCTCGTTGATCCCCCATACAAACGCGGGGCGATTGAACGACTCTACGAGGCGGCTTGCCGCAAGCCCAAGCACTCCCAAACTCCAGCCTCCTTCACCGACAACAATGAGCGGGGGAATATCAGAACTTGCGAGCGGTCCCTCCACGCGCTCTAAAATAGATTCCACAATTTCTTTACGCTCTTTATTTTTTTCCTCCAAGTGGTTCGCTATCGTTTCCGCTTCTGCAATACTCTCTGTGGTAAGAAGAGCGTAGGCTTCGGACGCGTGGCTCATGCGGCTTGCGGAATTAATGCGCGGTCCGAGGAGGAATCCAATGTCATCTTCGGTCACCGTACTGGGTGCTAAACGGAGTTTATTCATCAGCGCGCGCAGACCCTCGCGGCGTGTTTGCCGAAGCACCGTGAGACCGAAAAAAACAAGCGCGCGATTCTCTCCCACAAGCGGCACCATGTCGGAGACCGTTGCGATAGCCACCAGATCAAGGAGCCACTTCTCCCAACCGAGAGTCACGGGGTAAGTACCGGAGCGCACAAGCGCCTGCACGAGCTTGAACGCGACCCCAGCACCACAGAGCTCGTGAAAGGGGTAGTTCTCTCCCTCGCGTTTGGGGTTGAGTATAGCATACGCGTTGGGGAGTTTTGCAGGCGGAATATGGTGATCGGTGATGATGACATCAATGCCGCACGCGCTCGCATGTGCGACTTCGGCCACATCGGTAGTTCCGCAGTCAATGGTAATGATGAGTGTTACCCCTTTCTCCGCAAGTTCATCAACAGCACGCAAAGAGAGACCATAGTCCTCGGTGTGGCGGTTAGGGATGTAGATCTCGGGTATTGGCGCATCAACTTTGCGGAACCACTCGGAGAGGAGCGCGGTACCCGGCACACCATCGGCATCGTAGTCGCCAAAGAGTGCAATGTGTTCATTTGCGGCAAGCGCATCATGGATGCGTCCCACCGCCTTGCCCATATCGGCAAAGAGGAAGGGGTCGTGAATATCTCGCTCGTAATCGGGATGAAGAAAATGCTCTGCCTCTAGCCCCGAGAGACCTCGTTTCGTTAAGAGTTCCGCAAGGAGGTCGGGGTAAGGGAATTGCATGGCGCTGGTATTGTAGCATATACTAGCGCTATGGAAGATTGTCTATTTTGCAAAATTATTGCGGGAATTATACCCGCGGAAAAGGTGTACGAGGATGAAAACTTCATCGCCTTCCTTGATATAAAGCCGGTCAATCTAGGACACACACTCTTCGTACCTAAAGAACACAGCAGAAACATCTTTGATGCTCCCGATACGCTCCTCTCTACGGCAGGACCTGTGCTTAAAAAACTCTCACGCGCCGTAAAGGAAGCGACAAAAGCTGATGGAATTACTATTGGGTGGAATAACGAGCCGGCAGGAGGTCAGCTTATTTTCCACACGCACATCCACATCATGCCGCGCTTTATGAATGATGACTTACAGCACTGGCCGGGTAAGAAAGTCGCCCAAACAGACTTACAAAAAACCGCCGAGCGAATCCGCTCAGCGGTGTGAATGACCATTACCACTCATCTGGTTTTGGAGGTGGTACTGTGTAGGGCACCAAGCATTTATGGGCTCCATTTGCTACACATACAAAAAAGACAACAAGGAGAACGACTAGAGCAAATACAGCCAGCATCATGCAGAGGTTTAAGACAATTCCTGCGCCCAACGCAAGGGCAAGCATGAGGAATCGATCGGTCAGAGTATCGCAGGAATTAGAGATCACCGTAAGAACAAAAAACTCACGGACTGCGATAAGGAGCACGATTACTCCCGCACCAACACAGACCAAAGATCCAGAGACGATGATAGGTGCAGTAAAAAATTGCCACCCGCTGTTCTTGCTGATACCAATCAGTGGCTGCATCCACTGTGGCACTAGGTAACCCACCACACCATAAAACACGACTACCATGGTAAGAAGTGTTAATCGGTCGAAGATCTTTTTCATTTCCCGAACCTCCTTTTTCTCAAAGAATAGGCGCTCCTGCACCCTCTTCTATTATTATATCACAAGCTCTAAAACAATGCAAGTGCTACTTGAGTGCCTCGATGCCGGGAAGGGTACCGCCGGAGGCGAGGAAATCTAACATCGCGCCACCACCAGTTGAGATAAAGGTAAAACCGTGACCAGTGTTTATTTTGTGTATCGCGGCAAGCGTGTCTCCGCCGCCCACAATTGAGTGCGCCTTTGTTTTTGCTATCATCCGCGCGATCGAGTGCGTCCCCTCTCCGTAGCCTGCCTCATAGTTACCCGAAGGGCCGTTCCAAAGGATCATACGCGCACCCTTGAGCCCTTTGCGAATTTCTTCCAACCCCATTGGTCCACTATCAACAATGGAATCTACTTTCAAAAGCTCGTGAGCTTTTTTTATTTCTACCGATGAGCCGTTTGAGACGAGTACATCCATCGGCACGATAATCTCCCCGCTCTTGAGTGCTTTGAGGTAACTTTTTGCGGATACTTTTTTATCAATGAGCGACTTGCCTAGCTCAAGCCCAAGCGCGCGGTAAAAGGCGTGTGCAATCGCCCCCACCACGTAAATTTTATCAGCAAGGTGGATAAAGCGCTGTAACACGGGGACCTTTGTCTCAAACTTTGCTCCCCCGAGCACGAGCACAAAGGGGTGCTTGGGTTTAAAGACGCGCGAGAGCTCGCACACTTCCTTTACAAGGAGTGGCCCCGCGTAGTGCGGGAGGAGTTTTGGTAATTGATACACCGAGGCGTGCCGACGATGCGAGACAGCAAAGGCATCGTTAACGTAGATGTCTCCGAGCGCCGCAAGGTGCTTCGCAAACTGCGTGCTCCCCTTCTCCTCCCCCACGTCACGGCGGAGATTCTCAAGGAGCACTACTCCTCCCTCTTGCATCTCACGCAAAAGTGCAGGCACTTTTGCGATTGGTGCCGGAATAAACCCGATGTCAAATGATTTATTGAGCTCTTGCGCCACCGGCTTGAGCGAGTCCCCGGCTCTCCCGAGATGAGAGAGGAGTATGGTCTTAGCCCCCGCGTTGCGTAAAAAATGGATCGTGGGGAGCGCGCGCTCAATACGGTAGCGATCAATAATACGTCCTCCCACAATAGGTACATTGAGGTCAAGGCGCAGGAGCACTCGCCTCCCCTTGAGAGATTTTGGCTTTAACTTGAGGAGCTCTTTCATTGTTTCCGCGTGCTCGTCACCCCCACACGCTCTGCTTCCTCAATAATGCTTCGGAAAGAAGTCGCAAGGAGTGAAGCTCTCCCCACCAAGAGACCACTCGCGTGCCCTTCCGACAAAAAAGTTCCCGCATTCTCTGGAGTTACCGACCCGCCATAGAGCACGGGGATGGTGAGCGCCGCCTGCGGCCCAAATGGTCCACTTAAGACCTTGCGAATATAAATAGCAACTTCGCGAAAGCCTGCGGGAGTATCGGCGCTCTGTGCATCCTCTCCAATTGCCCACACCGGTTCATACGCAACAATAAGCCTCCCTGATTTTGATTTTTGCACATTCTTAAGGGCGGTGAGGAGTTGGGATTCAATTGTTTTTAAATACGCTCCGTGCGTATCGCGCTCACGCTCCCCTACACAGAGAACCACAGTGAGCCCACTTTTTAAAATCTTCTCTACCCGTATACGCACACCCTCATCGGTGAGTCCTTGCGCGCGTCGCTCCGAATGGCCAACAATAACTTCCCGCACTCCAAGAGACTTAAGCATGCTTGCTGTTACCGACCCTGTATGTGCCCCCTCATTCACAGGCGAGACATCTTGTGCCGCGATCCTGCACCGCTCGCTTTTCCCCAACACTTCCCCTACGGAAAAAAGGAAGGGGTGAGGCACCGCAAGTGCGACGTCTGTAAAGCGAGCCTTCATAAGCCCACCTTTAAACCCAAGCGCGAGACGCTTTGCATCAGAGAGTTCTTTGGGATTTGCTTTCCAATTGGCGATGAGGTGGATCTTACGCATCTCTCCTAGTATACCCTCTCCCTAGAGTTCCCTCCAAGAGATGGTTATATACTGGTCTGAAGTGAGGGGAAATGAGGGTGGCGGACTATATAAGAGATTGCCATCATAAATAATGTTGCGGATTTGGTAGCCCGTACTGTCGGTGTAAGAGAATCCGTAGCGCTGATTGGTGGCTATCATACCGTAGGTAGTAATCATGGCTCGGGTATTCCACTCCTGACACGCCTGCCCTCCCTGCCCTTGGGATGTCGGCGGGCGGTAATAATACCTGCCTACCCTTCCATTTTTAGCAACAAGTGCCGCGTCAATACGGAGATCGTCTTCGCTTATAAGCCCAATATTCACATTTTTTTGAGCAATGAGACCGAGGACATCCTGCCCATCGTAGTAAGTATAGAGAATGTCTTTATTGATCGTAATGTTCGCATTCGTTGCGGGATTCTCGGGGAAGCGTCCCGCCGCGATAGTGAGGCGAGCGCTCTGTATGACCCCTTCCACCCATACGTTGTCCTCAATAAAAATGAGTCCATTTGCGGGAAATGTATAATTCCCCACAAACTCTTGGCTCGCAATACTCCAGGTACCCCAGCCATCTTGCCCAAGACTATTGTTACAACTGGGCAGAGGATTGGTGAGCGCTGTGACTGTATAGAGATCAAAGGTGTCGTCTACTTTTAATACCACGTTGTAGCCAAGCGTTCCTGACCCTGCAAAGTAACGCCCACTTGCTTGTGCATCTGTTTTTATTTGAGCTAGGTCCTGCGTAAATCCATTAAAATCCACCGCTGGTACCGCAAGCGCGCGTCCCGACTGGAAGACGTCGAGCCGACTCGGCGGAACAGAGGGCGGTAGCGGTGGCATCGCGGGAAATGGATCTGTAGGAGTAATGTGCGTATGAACACCGTACTCATCAGCACCCGAATGGTCAGGATCGTCATAGGCATACTTAGCGCTCGTCACAATATTGTGAGTGAGACCGTCAAAGCGGATACCATCATTACTGTGGATAGGACCATACACTTCAGTACCAACGCCAAAACGTATCTTTGAGTTCGCTAACACAGCAAATTGAGTGATGGAGGGTATTGCGAACGTTGCCTCAATACGCCGTGCTATGGAAGCATTAGCGAGTACAGTGCCTTTTGAGACCACCGTTACCACCGTAGAACCTGCGGGTGGGGGCGTGATGGTGAGTTCAAAATGTCCTATGATTGTTCCGTCACGATCGTAGTACTCGTGTGTGTAAGGGCCGGGGAGAAGGGTGCCATCTTGATAGTCGGTCGGTGCGTGAGCAAGGTGCCAGCGGTAGTAGTCAATGCCCGATTCCGCAATTTGGAAAGCTTGTTCGCGGAGTGTCGCGTCTCTTCCTGCGCGGACATTGGTTCCGCCCCACGAGACGAGCGCGGTTAAAAGCAGTACCGCGATCGCGCCAAAGACAATGGTGTGGATGATAAGGTAGCCTGCCTGCCCCGTTGTTGGGGCGTGTGAGCGTGGATTAATCATTGTTTTTTAAACTTCTAATCATTACTCCGCCCGAGAGCACAGTGGGAGCCGGGGGGCGGTTTGGGTTCGCATCAACAATGAGCATCATACGGATGTAGCGCACCTGTGCTACGTCAACCGGTTCAGAGAGTGGGCTCGTCGTCCCCGTATAATTTGCATTGTAGTAGCTAAAGAGTGGGACCGTCCCGAGTGCGAGATTGTGAACCACGCTGGTAAGCCGTTCGTTACTCTCAAGGTAGACGGAGGGGGAACCAGTGGGAAAAATGACTCCGCGCGTAAGCGTTCCTCCAGAGATAAAGTAACGCACTCGATCGCGGAGACTATCGCCATTCACATCACTGTAAAAAATGAGGGTGCTCGTACCTGTTGTCTCAAGCGCGTAGGCACCGGTTTCCGCAGGTGCGGCGGCGCGTACGTCACGCATAAAGGCGCGTATACTACTCCTCATCTCTCCATCAGCCTGTATACCCTCGCTTGCGATTGAGTAATTGCGGAATACGTCTGTTTGTAAATTTGCGAGCAGAACCGTAATCGCGCCTAAAATACCGACAACAACAACGACTTCAGTAAGAGTGAACCCCGTTCTATATGATAAGTACTTCATGGTGAGAGTGATACTAAAAATTCTTGCCACGAGGATGGGGTACTCACCAGATCGTTTACATAGGTCTGGTAGCCCGTCCGACTTACCGAGAGTGTATGGATACCCGTGGAAAGATCCTGAAAGAGTACCTGCCCGTAGGGAACGCAATCGGAACTAAAGGTAAGTGATACATCCGCAATGCGCGGAGTTACCGAAGTATCGTCGGTGGTGAGGAAAAGTTTGTAACGAACGTAACGGTCATTGGTGTGCGCCGCGCTAATGTTTGTGTTTACAGTGCTGTAGTAAGTACCTGCCGTTCCATCGGGACCACGATAGTCCCAGGTAGTAGTCGCCGCATCATTACTGCTCCCGATCTGGAAGCGGACACTTCCCGCTCCCGTTGAGGTTGCCTGATCCTGCGGGAGCCACCCGATGCTGTAGTATGTTGTGGTAGCGCTCCCTGCGTCAAAGATAGAGGATTCCAGAGAACCCGATGCCGCGTAGGTTCCGAGGGTCCCCAAGAGTGTTACTTCTCCAGCAGGAGTACTCCCTAAAGATCCATCATCAATCGCATTTCCATTTGCGTAGCGGGTGAAATCAATCATTGTGGTCTGACCTGCGCCACCAGACCAATCGCTCTGTACAAGAAATCCGCGGTTCGTGATCAGCGTCTCGTCTACGCCATTCCCTGTGAGATGAACGGTCGCATCAGAGAGCGGGAGTCCCGTCGCCGCATCTTTTACCGTCACCATAAGTGAGTTTGGATTTGCAGATTTGAGCACAAGCACCTCATTCTGTGTTGATCCAGGATTTATTGAGAGGGGAAAGAGAGGGATGGAGCCTGCCACAACTTCCCCCGGCTCGTTGAGAACGAGTGTATAGGTGTCCCACTCGAGTACGGGGAGAGTGAGGAGTCCACCCGCGTCAGTTTGATGTGCCGCTTGATACTTGTAGAGTGTTGGGTC
>CAYITB010000016.1:7183-11296 GCA_964366155.1 uncultured Candidatus Saccharibacteria bacterium | reverse complement strand
TGCTCAAAGAGATTGTACTGAAGATTGAGCGTCAACTTCTCCTTAAGATTATCCAGCAAATTGGTACGGAGGAAAGATTTGTGACTCGCAAGCGACTTTTCTACCTCTCGCTCCCCGTGCGCTGCAAATGAGTAGGCATAAAGTTCCGTATACCCCGCATCTGCAAGAAGTATACGGACTTTGTTTGCCGCATCATAAAGAGGTGAAGGATCTGTAATCGTGTGCGGAGTGAGAGTTACAGAGGGAATGGAGTTTACCCCATAGAGTCGCATTACCTCATCCGCCAAATCTTCCACTACATTCAGATCACTTCGATCGGCGGGGATATACGCCTTCCCCCCAGCAACTCCCACGCGCACTCTATTTAAGAATGAGGTAATCTCTACGTCAGTTAATGATAAGCCTAAAATCTCATTAATTGTTTTTGGTAAAAATTCTATCGTCGTACGCGCCCGAGCTGGATCAGCAATAGTAGAGACCCCTGGCTTTGTTGGCCATTGCATTACCGCAGAGAGTTCCCGAGCAAAGCCCTCTGCACTTTTTGCGTCAGGTCTGTCTGGTAAAATTTTTACATCTAAAATCCAATCAGAACCTTCCTGCAGTATAGACTCCACTTCAGCAAAGCAATCGTTTAATTTCTCCACCACCTCATGAGGGCGCGGAAGCGCTGTGGGAAAATAGGATCCAATCTCATTCCAAGAGATACTCATAGTTAAAATTGCTTTAAGAAGCGAGCATCATCGCTGTAAAAGAGCCGGATATCGTTAATACCATACTTGATCATCGCAAGTCGATCCAGCCCAGTACCAAAGGCAAGCCCTCGCCACTTTTTGGTTCGCCGGCTGGCGGAGCGTCCCGTTGAAGTAAAGACGTTGGGGTGGAGCATCCCCGCCCCCACTACTTCTAGCCACTTGCCACCCCATTTAATATCCAACTCAACCCCCGGTTCAACAAAGGAGAAGAAGCTCCTCCTCCAACGGAACTCAATGTCAGGGCCAAAGATAGTGCGGTAGAACTCCTCTAGCATCCACTTGAGATTCCCCATATGGACATCCTCCCCTACCACAAGTCCATCAATTTGGTAGAACTGCGCTTCGTGCGTGGCATCAGTTGCCTCATTACGAAAGACGCGCCCCGGAGTAATAATACGGAAGGGCGGCTCATGTGTTTCCAAATATCGTGGATCAACCGAGGTCGTGTGAGTGCGTAAAACTTTGCGCTTCTCTATTGGCTTAAGCCAAAAGGTGTCTTGCATGGCGCGCGCGGGGTGATCAGCAGGAATATTGAGCGCATCAAAATTGTAGTGTTCGCTCTCTATCTCCGGACCCTCTGCCACAATAAAGCCCTGTTTTTTAAAAAACTGATGCGCAGTGTAAATAATTTGCGTTAGCGGATGTAGATGTCCTCTTTGTTCCATTTATGAGATTATAGTTTACCCGCCGTCGCTTGCCAAACTTATGAGCCAGCGGTCGGATTTGAACCGACGACCTATTGTTTACAAAACAATTGCTCTACCGACTGAGCTACGCTGGCAAGCTATACTATAGTAAAGAAATTGCTCTACCTCCGCCAGCTGGCGGATGAGCCCTGCCTGCCGGCAGGCAGGTAAGGTGGCGCACTTTTGAGTATAGCGAAAAACGAGAATTCGGGCTATGCCGCCTTTCTGGTGCCACCCCGCAATCCTTCTTTGTGATTTTTTAATTCTCCAATAAAGGCAGAGGGTATGGTGCCAACACGCTCTTCCCTCCTCCCCTTGATCGTATTCATAAGCGCAAGGAGACGATGCTCAATACTCACCGTTAAACTACGGAAGATAAGGAAGAGTGACTTTAGTAGAATAAAAAGATGCCGGCGGAGCTCACTGATTAATGCAGAAAGGCGCTCGTGCAAGTGGAGCCCATAGAGTTCCTCAACCCTCGCTCGCAATATGGGAAAAACGTAGTAATCGTAATAATGCAATGTTTCCCCACGACGTAAAGCAAGGAGATGATTCCCCCAAATACCCACGACACCGAGGGTTGTTATGAATGAGATACCAAGAAGTAACCACATACTCTGATTATACCGTTAGGCGCTCAAATCGCGAAATACTAATATTCTCTCCAAACTTTTGTACTGCATCGCGAATAAGGTCAGCAACAGTCTTTTCTGGGTCTTTAATGAACGGTTGTGCAAGAAGCGCCGTAATATCCTCTGGTGCCTGCGCCGCAACATGCATTGCGATGTCGTAGGCGAGCGCTTTAAAGTCAGGATTTTTTGCGACAAAATCGGTCTCACTTAAGAGGATGACGAGAGCACCGAGGGAACCAGTCGCATGTACATAGGCACTCACTGCGCCAGCATTTTGAGCACGGTCAGATTTTTTTTCAGCGATTACCTCGCCTTGAGATTTTAATGAGGCGAGAGCCTTTTCCTTATCTCCTCCAGAGTCCTTTAATGCCTTCTTGCATTGAGCAAAAGAGAATCCGGTCTCCTCGCGGAGTGATTTAATGTCTTGTGCAGAGATCATGCGGTGGCAGGCACCTCACGTACAATACGGGTACCCGCAATATAGGCATCAGCAAGTCGATTTACAAAATACTCAATGCTCGCGCGTGATGCATCGTTCCCCACAATGGGGTATTCAATACCGGTGATATTACAGTCAGCGTTTGAGAGACTGATGACAGGGACGCGTATTGCGTGCGCCTCGGCCACCGCAATAAACTCTTGCGCAGAGTCAATTACTACGAGCGCTGTGGGAATTGACTCAAGTGTTGCAATACCAGTAAAGTAGCGCTCTAATTTTTCGATCTCTCTATCAATGCGCGAACGCTCCTTTTTGGTGTACACCGAGAGTTCCCCTTTGGTACGCTTTTCCTTAAGATCCTTCATACGGGCAATGCGCTTTTTAATTTCATTCCAATTGGTGAGCGTCCCACCCAGCCAGCGCTCGGTCACCGTTGGCACCCCCATACGAATTGCGGCATCAAGAACAATCTGCTCCGCCTCCTTTTTACTCCCTACCAAGAGCACTACTTTGCGCTCTTCACCCAGTTTGTGTAAGTAAGCACAGGCGGCGTCAAGCTGCTCGTTCGTCTTCTCTAAGTCAATAACTTGGACACGGTTTTTGACACCTGCGAGGAAAGGTTTTACTGAAGGGTGGCGGCGACTCCGTGAGTAGCCAAAATGGGCCCCCGCGCGGAACATCTCCTCAATTGCATTCTGGTTCTGTGGTACAACAATTTTTGACATACGGAGAGGAGTGTAACACGGGAGTGACGAAGCCGCAACCTATTACTGCACCGTAAAGGACGCGCTCTCTCCTTGGGCTACAAGAGAGCCATTTACCGTAGCCTTAATACGGATGCGATACCCCGTCCCCGGTGGTACAAGAGGGATACTCAAGTAAGGGAATTGATAAGATCCAGAGTTCCTATCAATAGATTCCGAGTGGAGAATTGATCCAGAAGGAGAGACCAAGGATGCAGTTAATGAGGCACCACTGGGGACATCTGCGGCATTCCACTCAATATCCTCACGCCGTATCTCCTGTGGCCAAACAGTACTTGAATTGGGAAGTGTTATTTGGATGGAAGAGGCTGTGGACTTTTGAGTAGTTTGTGAAATCTGATATTTCAGGGTGATTGCTCCAGGTATAGTGACGGCAGGGCATGATGGACCCTTGGTAATAGTGACTGAAATTGGCATATCTCCACTATTGAGACACTTATATCCATCTCCCCCAAGAGGGTCTGTCGCTGGGTCAGAATCATGCAACTCAGCCTTATAGAAGATCTCGCCATCTGTTGATATTACATCGTAAGAAATATCGTTCGTTCTTGAGATATATGGATACATAGTGCTACTCACGGAGAGGCGATGGTTCGCTATGATTGTACGGCCAGACACACAGTCTGTTCCCGTGTGAGTAATCGTTGGCTGAGAAAAGTGAAGTGCCAGAGAATAGCCGTCGGATATCGGGGTCACACCATCGCCTGCAACCGCAACAATCTTTGCTGCAGGACTGGAGATAGAGGTATTGTCTGCATCAAGTATAACTTCCGAAGTCGGCCCCGCGTTGCACGGTAGACCGTTTATAAAGCATTTAATACTCGCGGGACAACTTGCTGC
>CAYITB010000016.1:3170-7083 GCA_964366155.1 uncultured Candidatus Saccharibacteria bacterium | reverse complement strand
ATCGCTCAATTTAATCCACCCATCCCACCCTGCACTTGCAGGCAATTTCCCAGCAATAGCGCGTGCCCATCCAGTTAAAGTTCCGTTTACTAACTTAGCCGGCATTGGAACAAGAGATCCCGGAGGATTGTCTGTCGGAGTGAAGTCTATCCACCCTATGTTATTACTCCAGGCGTAGCCAGATAGTTTACCGTCTAATACTGGATCTATATCACGAGTTATAACGACAGAGTAAACAATAGGACTTCCTGGATCGGCAGAGTTAAAACTCACCCAACCAATATTTGAGCTCCATGCCCATCCAGTAAGAGGAAGAGGATCTCCGATCGGCGCAGCATGTGCTGGTGGTGGGGTAAGTGGAGCAGACCACCCTTCCGGTATCCATGGTTGTGAGTTCTGCCAAAAAACAAATGCGGACGCGAGCACAACAACTGCCCCAAGCAACAGCGACGCGGTGCGTTTGCTTCGGAGAAATTTCATTACATCTATTGTACCACCAGTCGTCAAAGGTACCCCAATGGAGTTATCCACATCAAGCGTTTTCTTCTGTATGAGCGAAATTCTGGAGCGCAGTAACGATTGCCTCCAAATCCCCTGCAAAAATTTTTTCTATATTATGCCATGACTCTTTAATACGATGGTCAGTCACACGATCTTGGAGTACGTTGTAGGTACGAATTTTTTCCGAGCGATCACCAGTTCCAATCTGGGTGCGCCGCTCCGCGCCAAGCGCCTGGGCATCCTTCTCCTCCTGTGCCTGCTTCAATTTAGCCAACAAAATAGCGTAGGCCTTATCACGATTTTTTTGTTGACTCCGCTCGCTCGTAGAGCGGACAGTAAGCCCAGTAGGTTTATGAGTAAGTCGAACTGCGGTCTCCACCTTATTGACATTCTGTCCGCCAGCCCCACCAGAGCGAGAAAAATCAATCTCAATATCATCTGACTTTATTTCAAAATCGTTCTTTTCAACAAGAGGGAGTACTGCAACCGAGGCCGTGCTTGTGTGGATACGCCCCTGCTTTTCAGTCGCGGGGACACGCTGGATGCGATGCACCCCCATTTCATACCTAAAATCCTCGTACGATCCCTTCCCATGGATCTCAAACGAGGCCTCCTTATACCCACCCATTTCGGCACGAGATTCATCTACCGTCTCAAAGCGATACCCTCGGCGCTCTGCAAAATGTTGATACATCTCGGCAAGTTCTTGCGCAAAGAGCGCCGCTTCTTCCCCACCCGCTCCCGCGCGTACCTCAAGCACAAGGGCGCGAGGAGACTCACTCTCTCCCTCTCGAGCAGTAGTAATAGAGTTCATATGGGAGAGGAGTTCCTCCTGCTGTATACGGAAATTATGAATCTCCTCCTGCGCAAGCTCACTCATACTCGGGTCTCCCTCCTTGAGCATTTCAGCATCGGCAATGCGGCGTTCAAGATCATCAAAGAGCGCCACAAGATGTGCCGTCCGCGCATCATTCCTAAATTTATTGAGATCCATAGGGTCTCTCTAGACTGCCTTTTTTATCCGTACCTTTTTTGCTTGCAACGTGGATGTTTTCGTTGCACGTGGGGCAACGGCCTTAGCTTGGCGTGCTTTAAACTTCTCCACGCGGCCTGCGGTATCCATCACCTTTTCAGTACCCGTAAAAAAGGGGTGGCACGCACTACACATCTCTACCTTAAGTTCGGGTTTTGTTGAGCCAACAGTAAAAGCGTTTCCGCAGGAGCAATGCACCTGTGCTGTTGCGTAATAGTTAGGATGGATTTCCTTTTTCATCGCGTGCAAGTATACCAGAGAACTAGAGTCCTTGCAACGGGTCAATCATCGTACTCTGGATGTTTCCTGCGATGCTCATAACCGAATTGCCATAGAAGGCGTTAGAGGGTTTGCTCCAATTACCTCCGGCGTAGTAGCGTAGTGCCGCCTCACGCTCTGCCGCAAAGGTCTGTTGTGCCGCACCGAGCTCGGAGAGATAGGTGGCGGAGGCCATAAAAGCATCCTCTGGATTCCATGGGTTTGGAGGGTTATGCCCCGTCGCGGTAGCGATCTTTGCCTGATAGGCCTCCCAGGTAGTGGGGATGAATTGTGCCGGTCCCATGGCGCCTCCCCAGCCACCCTTGTAGGGACACGAGAGCGGCTGGGACTCGGGGCTCAAACCTAGAGCAGAAGTGATGCGTAAGTAGGCAGACTCGTCATCACGGCGAGAGTTATCACCGGGCCCCGGCATAATGGCGCGCCACAACTTCTCTGATGGATCGCTCGGGCGATTACAGGTACCAATGTTCTGTCCTAGATTAGTCTCTTGGGTAAGGATGGCGAGAAGGAAGGCGGGGCGTACTCCCGTCCTTTTTTCCGCAAGTTGCGCGTACTCTAAAGCACGGCCAAAGGGAATAGCCGTCGTATCACGGAGAGAGAAGAGCGCGCTTCGAATAGCAGCCGCCTTTTTTTGCCTATCGGCAAGCAAATACTCATAGCCGCGCTCCTGTGTCTTTGAAATTGAGAGAACCTTCTTTTTTTCTCCCTCCTTTTGCTCAACCTCTTTCTTCTTCAATTCTATTTCCAACTTTGCACTCGCTTCGTCCACCTTTTTTTCCTCTAAAGATTGCTTAGCACTCTCCGTTTCCTGTTTAACGCCACGGATGAGATCCATTGAATCTCGTACCTCTCCCTGTACCGAAACAAGGGTGTCCTCTGCCGAAAAAAAGTCAGAGAGTTTGTTGTAGCCGAGCACCACTTCGGGCAGTGTCGCTCCATCCAACTCAAATGAGCTCTGGAGAAGTTTGCGCAAGTAGTCTCGGCGCGTCTCTAAATCATCTTCAAGAGATTTGATAGTGTTTAACTTCCCCCCAATATCTTTAGTGATCTTGGAGATAGAAATATTTTTTGACTTGATTTCCAGTTGTGCTTTGTTGATTTGCGTGCCAAGGATGGAGACATCACGTTGGATGCTTGCCGACTGTTGGCGCTGACTCTGCAAGAGAGTGCTCTGGAGCCTAATTTCCAACTCTAGCTTACTCAACTCCTGCTCCAGTTGCGCGCGGCGCTCTTCAACGGTAAGAGCGCTCACCAATAATGGCGCACTAATAAGTACAGCAAAAACAAAAAACCATACGTTTCGCATGACTTTAAGTATAGCATAGCTACTCGCTTACAGGAGTCTCGGTGCCCCCTTCGCCTTCCTCCTCCTTCTTACCCTTCTTTTCTACCTCAATTTCAGAAATATCCATCGCAACTGGTGTTTCCTCTTCCTCTTTAGCAACGGTAATAGAGGCAACAATCTCCTCTGCACCAGTGAGTATGGTTACGCCCGCGGGGAGTGTAATGCCGGAGACCGCGATCTGACTCTCTAAGGTCTCAAGTTTCTCCAAAGAAACTGCCAATTCGTGAGGGAGATTAGCGGGTAATGCCTCCACCTCCACCTCGTGTAGAACTTTTACCACAATGCCGCCAAGTTTGAGCGCTGGTGCCTCACCCTCAAAAATGAGAGGGACGTTAACGTTAATCTTTTTACCCTTCTCTATCGCATAAAAATCAGCGTGGACTGGTTCACCGGTAGAGGGCTGGAACGTGACCTCGTGGATGAGCACATCCTTCTTCTCTCCACCTGCCTCAAAACTAATAACCGATGATTCCCCCGCCTGTCGGTACACCTTTTTAAAATCTGCTGTGGCAACAAAAAAGTTTGTTGAAGGATCCTTGGGACCATACACAACCACAGGCAATTTGCCCGCCGTGCGCTCCTTGGCGAGCCCTTTCCCCACCACTATTCGCTTTTCTGCCGCTAAGGTAATCACGCCCGCCATTATATCTATAAAATGAGTAATGTCAAAACAAAACCCCCTGTTGAACATCGGATGTTCAACAGGGGGAAGATTTTAAGGTACAGAGACTCATGTAAGTGCCCAAGTATCCAAG
>CAYITB010000016.1:0-3070 GCA_964366155.1 uncultured Candidatus Saccharibacteria bacterium | reverse complement strand
TTTGGGCACGCCTGCCTCGCCGGCAGGCAAGTCGCAGAAGCAGAGGAGCCAGCGGTCGTCATCCCAGTCATACTCGAAGCCGCCGAGACTGAACCCGAAGCGACCGTCCGAGTCCCGAAACACGCCCGGCACCCTGCGGTAACCGCCGGCGTCTTGCCAGAGACGTTCTTTTTCATCAAAGGAGACATACCCATAGCCTTTGAGTAGCTTGTCACGCTTCTGTTCATAGACAAGAGATACTCCTTGAGGACCGGTAAATACTGCGTTCCGATTCTTGAGAAAGGCTACGCGCTCTTTGGACGTGGTCAGTCCCGAGACCGTCTGTTTGAAGACGGTGACAGAGAGTCTGTCACCCGGTTTGAGTATGCGACTGGGGGTTGGGAAGTGCTTGTCGCTGATGTCGTTATCGTACGAAAAGAACTTTTTGCGGTTCTTTCTGCGGAACGAGGCGAGCTGGGTCGCGTGAGAGTAGTTCTCTGGGACAGTGATGATGCCGAGGTCGGCGAAGAGGGAAAATTTCTCGCTTGATTTGGCAGGAGCCATGGGCTCCGGCTTCTTCCAGTCACCAAAGCGTGCTTCCCTATCATCCGGAGAGAGATTGTTGAACCGCTCCCACTGGTCAAGGGTAACTTGTCCTACTCGATACTTTGAGAGGGTGTCAATTTGCAAGCCAGCCAATTTGGCCGATCCTGCGTCGATGGTAGTCGTCATCGTTTTACTCCTCGTGCTTTAAACTATATAGCCCATCCGCCAAGCGGAGAGGGGCGTTTTTCAATCTATCTACTATTATACACCCTTATGATTAAGTTGTCAAATCAATCAACCCTCGTTTCCTAAAGAACGTAATATTTTGTAGGTATTCCCGTGTGAAAGGAGACCGCGGTACGATTGGAGAACTTCGGGCTTATTGTGCGTTTCCCGCAATCTTCTTTTCATTCTTTTTTTAGTATTCGTCCGTAATACGCGGTGGTGATAAAAGTGTACCCAGCCGAGAAAATCCATTCTCGGGAAAAATATCTTGAGACCATGACGCGGGAGCCGTGACCGCCGCGTGACGCATGATTTCAAAAGACAGTATAACAGACCGTATTTGGATATAAAAAAATTGACCCCCAACCTGCGGAAGCAGATCGAGGGTCAAAGGGCTTGAGGTACAAAGGGTCAGCAAGAATTGCGGGAGAACACCTGACGGCCATCGTACCACGTGATCGGGTCCTCGGTGGAGCCCGCATCCACGCCCCAGCCACCGTCGTCCCAGTACACGCTCACGGTACGGAGCACGCCGGTTTGGTCCTTGATGTAGAAGATGTTGGCGTAGCCATTGGTGAGAAGGATACCGTCTTCGCCGTGCTTCTGCTGCTCCATGAGGAAGAACATCTCACAGAGACTCGTTTCTGCTTTTTCCTCCCCGCCGAGCTCGGTGATGATGGGAGCGTCTACCGAAGACTTCCGTAACGTTGCGTAGCGGAGCACTGTCTCACCTTTTGGCTCCTCGGTTTTGGCGAGGAACCATGCGCGGAACTTATCTCCGAGGTAGCTCACCTTCACCTCCGTGTCAGGGCCAGTACCGCACACAAAGTGCTCGCTGACGCTGAACGGGAATGCTGTCGGGGCACAGGTGATGCTCCCCACTAGTTGGAGGAGTGGACTCCTCACAATAGTGGCGTTGCCCTCAATGACCTCCCTTACTTGTGTGGAAAAATCATCTTGGCAAAAGCGCTTAATCTGCGCATTGGTCCAGTTACCGCGGCGAAATGCCGCTTTCAGTTCACCTGCTTGATCAACATCGAGCATGAGGTCACTCATCGTTAATCTCCTTTGTACAACGGTGTTCTTACGAACAGTGTTGCTTATTTTTTGGACCATCCGCCTTCGCCAGCTGGCGAATGACGGATTTAGCCCTTATTTCAATTCGCCAGTTGGCTAATCTTCTACCATTATACACCCAATGGCATATCCTATCAATACCTTCAAAAAGGGCTTATTTTTTACAGATTATTGAAGAGTTTGAGGCGATATGAATATACTTCCTTGATATCCCCAGTTTTGATTGACTTTTCAATAATCATTTGCTAACATGCATATATCACTACGAAAAAGACCCTTGCTGGGCTCGTCCCAGCTGGGGGCTTTTTCATTTTATTGAACTTCTAAAATACTCTTTTGATCACCAATATAAGCAATATGAGCTCCCGTACGCTTGAGTAGAAGCGAACATTTTTCATCTGGGGCTGGAGAAAGGATAACCTCGAGTTGTCCTTTCTCCAGCCAGAATTTAACGAGCGGAGTATAGTCACCATCGCTTGTTACTAAGACTGCTTTCATAGCAATACCTTCGTATGAGTCTCGCATAGCTTGCATTATTAAATCCGCATCACAATTTCCTTTCGCCTTTCCAAGCCCATCATAAATTACGTCCTTAAAAACAAGGGTGAATCCTGCTTCTTGTAACTCTGTGTACAAATCTTTATTCTTCGGGATGTATCCAATAAAAAGATACGCACGACCAACTCCATATTTATCGGAAAGCCACACACGGAGTCGAGTATAATCGAGTTCCCAACGAAGTGATTTGACCCCACGATGAAGATTCGCACCATCAATGTACGCAAAAATTGTAGAGTCAGACTTCATACCAAAAATCTTATAATCCGTTAAAAAGTTTGAGGCGAGCGGCGGCGGCGGATTCTATGGCGAGCACCGCGCCCTTCATTATTTTATACGGTGCTACTTCATCAGGATTCTCTTGGAGCGCGTGCCGCAATGCATCGCGGTAGGCAACGCGCAGTTCTGTGGAAATGTGCACAATGGGCATCCCCGCCTTAATTGCCGCCACAAAATCTTCATCAGGCGTCCCCGATCCCCCGTGGAGCACCAGTGGCACTCCAGCCGCTTCACGGATCGCCTTCACGCGTGCAATATCTAAATGCGGATCCTTACTGTGTTTGAGCATACCGTGGATGTTACCAACCGCAGGCGCGAGTAAATCTACCCCCGTCTCTTGCACAAAGCGCTTCGCATCCTCCGGCGAGGTCAGCATCTCCCCTTGCGCCGCGCCCTCCGGTATCTC
>CAYITB010000015.1:0-13516 GCA_964366155.1 uncultured Candidatus Saccharibacteria bacterium | reverse complement strand
AGACGGGAGTTCGATTCTCCCTACCCGCACACTAACTTTGGCATCATTTTGCGGTTCAGGAATACGGACAGTGTAGGGTGAAGCTCTGGAGATAAAATGGAGTGTGGAATGATTGTCTGGCAAAATACTATCGCAATGCCAAAGTTAGTGTGCGGGCGTACCCGCTTCTTTGCCCATGTTCTACGTTTACATTCTCCATAGTACTCACGATGGCGACTATTACATTGGTTCAACAACTGATCTCAAGCGTCGATTCAAAGAGCACACTGATGGAGCCGTGTTTGCGACCAAATCTCGTCGGCCATTAATCCTTCTTTATTATGAAGCTTATAAAACTGAAGAGTTGGCGCGAAAGCGCGAATCACAACTCAAGCTCCGCGGACAGGCAAGGACGCAATTACTCAAACGTTTGAAACATAAATAAAAACGTGCCAATGTGGCAATTCTCCCTCCTTTTGGTAGTCTGTGGCGAGGAGTGATTTCAAAAAAACAATAAGGGAGATTTCCCTCCTGTGGAGCTTCCAAGATTGATTTTTGAGCGGCAAATTACTCCCAGAAGAACCCCGTACGCTTGGCGTACGGGGTTTGTTTTTTCTTGACTTCTTTCCCTTTTTGTATATACTAAAGATACAAATGGCCACTAGGCCAACTGAGGAGCCCCGAAAGGGGCTCCGTTTGTTTTTAAGCGCGAGGTAACAATCCCTTCACCTTCTCCTGAATCACTGAATGCTGATGGGGACTGATCTTCCTAATGAACCTCCGAAATCGCTTCACACTCACTAGGCGTAGTTGAGAGAGTATCACCACAAACACTCTGCCATCGTACTCAAGAGTGTGGTAGTAACGTCCTGCCTTAGCCTTCGTACTCATGGGGAGTACCCAAGCGAGGCGGTTATTAAATTTCTTAATCACCAGCACGGGTCGCTCAAAGAGATCATTCTTTCCATCCTGTTCATCACCTAAGTTAATTCCAATTGAGCACCACCATACTTCACGCTCATGGAAGACCAACGTCTCTGGACCGGTTGTTTCTAGTGTCTGTTTCTCCTTATTCCATTCCTCAAAATCCTTCTGCATTACCCTCAATTATATCATGGGGTAATAGGGTGGGATTTTTGACAGAGGATGCTTGGCACGGTACTATTTACTCAAACGATCTTTGAGGTATAGAAGGGAGACATTCGCTCATGGCCCCGGATCAAAAGTCTGACAATTGGTGGTTTGGGCAGTATGTAGACACTCGTAACACTAAGAGTGCGGGAGTGGCACACGCTTTTCTGGAAGCGATCCCACCAGAGGTAATTGGTCGTATAGGGGAAGGACTTCTACTGTTCGAAAGACTGCGCCAACAAGGCAAGAAAAAGAATACGGGAAAAAGAGGAGTGATATGGAAGATCTTGCGCTTTATCAAGAAGTCTCTTTGATACTTCACGCCCCTTCAGTCAGATGGCTGAAGGGGGGTTTTGTTGCGCGCGATCTGCACACTCGCCCACAGAGCGAGAGCAAAGAGAATTGTTGAGAGCCCCGCAGAGATGAGACAGTAGAAACAGTAAGCCTTAATAACAAATGCCTGCAGGTAGAGGAACCAGAGGGTAAAGAGGAACCCGAGCGCTGGTAGAAAGGTAAGCACAGTAAACACATATTTATTCCCCCTATCCAAGTAGAGGAAGGAGAGGATAAAGATGCTGAAGTAAAAAATGAGTCCGTAGAGTGCCACGGGGTACCCAAATATCTGCGCGTATGGACTCTGGAGCACCTCGTTACATCCGCCTACGAGCGGACACACTACCGTGCCTCCAGTAAAAGCCTCCATAGTAATGTAGCCCGCGTCAAGTATGCCGATAAAGGAGAGGAGGACGAAGGATTTAGCGAGTACTCGTTGCATAGGTCGCCGCACGCACCTCCTTGGCAAGATCAGCAAAGTTATTGAGCATGAGCTTTTTGCCGTTCAAGTAGAAGGTGGGTGTTGCGTTGACCCCCGCCACTACCCCCTCTCGCTCATCACGAGAAATTCGTTCGGTAATTGCGGGATCTCGCATATCATCAGAAAATCGAGAAGTTTCTATGTTGAGTTGCTCTGCGAGTTTTACAAAATAATCATTCGCCGCACCAGAAGAGAGTTCTGACCAATCCTTCTGATGCTCAAAAATAAGATCGTGCATCTCCCAAAACTTCCCCTGCAAACCTGCCGCTTCTGCCGCCGCGGCGGCGAGAGTCGCGTTCTTATGTTGAGAGAGGGGGAAGTGACGGTACACAATAGCAGTGCTGGTACCAAATTCGGTCTCAAGCGCCTTTACCGTTGAATAAAACGCCGCGCAGGCAGGACACTGGAAATCGCTATACTCAACAAGCACAGTTTCCGCAGTAGTGTTGCCGCGGACATGATCATCATCACGGAGAGCGGCGGCAACTCCCCCGCTCCCCTCACGAGTTACCGAGTAAATGACAGCCCCTGCTATCACCACAAGCGCGAGTGCGGTGAGCCAGAGGAAGAGGCGCTGGCCACCCTCATTAGAGTTTTTATTCATACGCGGCATTCTATCACAAAATTGTAAAAGGGATAGAACTTGTGTTAGAGTGTGGCTGTTACCACGTAAAAAATGGGGTAAACGGGCCGTAGTGTAACGGCTAACATTCCCGCTTTGGGAGCGGGCGACTCCGGGTTCGAATCCCGGCGGCCCGACTTTTAATGTGAGGAGAGCGGATATGGGCGGGCCTGCCCGCCGAAGCCTTGGCGAAGGCGGGCTGTAGTATACCGGTAGTACGCGTGCATGGGGTGCATGTAGACCGGGTTCGATTCCCGGCAGCCCGACCAACTATGTTTAAAGAACGTATACAAAAAATAATTTTGTCGGCATTTGTTATTCTTTGTGTCGCGGTCGTTGTGGCATTGGTGTGGTCGCGTGGAGATGGTGAGTTTGAGCGCTACACGGTGGCACATGGCACCATTATTGAGGAGATCTCCCTTATTGGGAAGGTGAAGTCTGCTCAAGATGTGGCACTCTCTTTTGAGTCATCTGGCACTATTGCGGAAGTCCTCACTCCTGTTGGCACCAAAGTACAAAAAGATGCTGTGCTGGCTCGCATCAAAGCAGGAGAACTTGCCGCGCAACGCGATGCCGCGCACTCAAAACTTTTAGAATTACAGACAGGCACCAGACCCGAGGAGATCACTCAAAGCGCGCTTAAAACCGAAACGGCACGAACCGCACTTAATGACGCACGCGGGGGACTCATAAACACTCTGCTCGACGCATATACACGAGCCGAGTCGTCGGTTCGCTCTATGGATCAGGTACTCTATGGCCCAGGAACGCAGAGCACCTCTCTCGCATTTAATATTAACAACCCAGAGCTTTCTCTTTCCATTATAGCTAAACGTATTCAGCTTGAAAAAAGTATTAAGTTAATCGCTAATGAAAATAATGCATCTCTCGCTACAGCGTCATCATCATCACTACATTCAAAAGTGCTCATCGAACAAAATTTTATTGCGGACACACGATCTTATCTCAATTCTCTCAATCAAGCACTCGCGAGTTTGCCTATCGATATTTCAATTCAAGGTGTGAGTGTTACCACCATACGGAGCGACCTAGGAACTGCGCGCACCTCGGTGGAAACAGCGGCAAACAATCTAAACACTGCCTACGAAAAATGGCAGAGTGCCATGGGCGCTCTTGCGGTTGCACAAGAGGATCTCTCTCTCAAGCGCACAGGAACCCGAACGGAACAAATTGCGGCACAAGAGGCGGTGGTGCGCGAGTACGATGCAAAACTTGATACAGCGACATTACGCGCGCCCTTTGACGGCGTGGTAACACGTATGGAGGCGCGTGTGGGTGAGGCCGTGAGTGCAAACACGTCCATTGCCGCACTCTCCTCTGGAAGCACCTTTGAGATTGAAGCCTACGTTCCGGAAATTGAAATTGCAAAAATCTCTCTTGGGAACGAGTCTACCGTAACCTTGGACGCTTATGGGCCAGATACCGTCTTTAACGCTACCGTGTCGTCAATCGATCTCACCGACACCACGGTCTCTGGCGTACCTACCTACAAAACGCGTCTCACGCTTAAGGAAAACGACCCACGCATCCGCTCGGGAATGACTGCAAACCTCGTCATACGCAGTGCCCCTACCGCCGACCTCCTACTTGTCCCCGCACGGGCGCTCACCATAAATGAAGGCAAACGCGTGGTGCGCATCCCCACAAAAAAGAGCGGCGATGATTTTTCCTTCATTCCAGTCTCCATTGGTAAGTACGGCGCTGACGGCATGGTAGAGGTGACCAGCGGGCTCTCCGCGGGAGATCGTATCCTCGTGCCACGAGTGACCACCCCATGAATAACAGTAACTCTGTGCGCGTCGGATTCTTCCTTGCGCTACGAGGAGTACGACGCGCAAGTAAGTGGACAAACTTTCTCATCATCATCGTGATGGCACTTACTTTTTTAAACCTTATGGTGGTAAGCGGAATCCTTGTAGGTCTCATTGAGGGAGTCGTAAAAACAATACGTACCCACTACACAAGCGACATCCTTATCTCTAATAAATTAGAAAATAATTTTATTGAACGGACCCCCTTCATACTCTCGGTGCTCAAAAATATCCCCGAGATCGCCGCGGTAACTCCCCGCTCGGTCGCAAGCGGTATGGTAGAAGCTGATTACAAAATCATCCGCAGAGCATCCGAGATCGGCAATCGCGCGGGTACCTCCATCGTCGGCATAGACCCCGAGGCAGAGGATGCTGTCACGAACCTCTCAAACCTTATTATTGTAGGCGAATATCTTACACCCACCGACTACGACCAAGTGCTCGTGGGCGCGCTCCTACTTAAAAAGTATCTCAACGTTGATTCGCAATCGTTCCAAGCATTAGAGAATGTTGACGTGGGGAGCATGATACGTGTAACAGTTGAAGGGAGCGTGCGTGAGGTAAAAGTAAAAGGTATCGTGCGGAGTAAAGCTGACGAGATTGACCGGCGCGTATTTTTTATCAATCGGCAACTCCGTCCTATGATAGGCCGCGAGGATTACAACGCCGACGAGATCGCGATCAAACTCAAGCCCGGTGCCGATCCAAACACGATCCGTGACCTCATTATCGCGCAAGGAGTTGATCGTTACGCGCGCGTACAAACCTACATAGACAGCGAACCTAAGTTTGTAAAAGATATGAAACAGACCTTCGCGCTCTTAGGAAATATTATCAGTTCGGTTGGTCTCGTGGTGGCATCCATCACCATCTTCATCGTCATCTTTATTAACGCTATCACGCGCCGCAAATATATTGGTATTTTAAAAGGTATTGGGGTCAGCGGGCGGACGATAGAAATTTCGTACATCTTCCAAGCACTGTTTTACGCGCTCATAGGAACTGCCGTCGGCATTAGTGTTGTGTACCTGGGGCTCGAACCCTATCTCCTCGCGCATCCTATCAACTTCCCTTTCTCCGATGGCATTCTTGTTGTCACGCCACTGGGTACCATTGTCCGTGCGCTCATCCTCTTTATTGCGACACTCATCTCGGGCTACATCCCCGCGCGCCTCGTGGTGCGAGGGAATACCTTAGACGCGATCTTAGGGAGAAATTAATATGATTGAGGCACGCGATATTGTAAAATCTTTTCACGATGGGCAACGCGAGTACCGCGTACTTAAGGGAGTGTCGCTTACAGTGCCGGAAGGAGAGTTTGTCGCGGTGATGGGACGCTCGGGCGCGGGCAAGAGCACACTCCTCTATCAACTCTCTCTCCTTGATCATCCCACATCAGGAACTATTGTGATTGACGGAATCCCTACCGAAGGGCTTACTCACGATGAGCGGACCGCCTTCCGTCTCACGCGACTCGGGTACGTCTTCCAAGACTACGCTATCGTACCTGACTTGACTGCGATAGAAAATACGGCGGTTCCAATTATGATGCAGGGAATCAGAAAAAAAGCCGCGTATGAAAAGGCGTCGTACGCGCTCTCTCGAGTGGGGCTGGAAAACCGCCTCCACCATCTCCCCTCACAGCTCTCCGGAGGCGAGCAACAACGCGTGGCAATCGCACGCGCCATCGTCAACAATCCAAAAATTATTTTTGCTGATGAACCAACTGCTAATTTAGATAGCGAAACAGGTTCGCAAGTGATTGAACTGTTCCGCGAGCTTAATGAAAATGGACAAACAATTATTATGGTGACGCACGAGGATGAGTACGGTGCCTATGCTGGGCGCACCATCACGCTCTCTGATGGAGAGATCATTAGCGACATACAGAAAAAACAAAACGCGGTCAGCTTGTAGCTGATCGCGCATTTGGGTCTATGACTCCTGCAGAAACAAGTACTCTGTAGTGCTTAGACACTTGCGTCGCAAGATATTCAATGAGCTTGCCACGGATCAGTTCGTACCGGATCCCCAACTCTTGTGCAAACACATCAATATCTTTTTCCGCCTGACGCACCTCTCCTTCGGGAACCATGAGCTCAATCTCCCCGACTCGGTAGGTAAAGCTACCTGCCTCCGCCGTGCACGTGTCGATGTCAATCGTAAGATTGCGGATATGCAGAGTCTCGCGCTCCGTGTAGAGCGATGCGAATGGATAGACTCCATGACGCTCAAGTAGGTCTGCTCCCAACTCCCCCGTGATGCCGAGAGCTTCAAGGATAGTATCGGTGTCCGTGTCTTCTGTATGGGCAAGAGTGAGCCCCGTACCGTTCACGCGGCGCTTGAGCTCAAATTTGCCGTTCCTCGTGCGCAGCCACCAGCCACGAGCGGTGAGGAAATAATCGTCCGAATCGTAGTAGATATCGAGTCTGCACGTCGGCGTCCCCCTCCCCTCTGCAAGTCTGCGGATATGTGCGAGAACTGTATCCGTCACTATAAACTTACGTTCAACTTCTGTCATTTTTTCTGCGATTGTTGTCATAGAACACCTCCTTCTGTCTGCCACTCTAGCAACTTGCCCGAGTATCGTCAAAGAGAGTAGGATAGGCAGATGTTTTACACCGGTAATGGCGATAAGGGGGTAAGCCAGCTCTCAAGCTCCTGCTCCGTGCCTAAGAGCGACCCAGCGATGGGTGTGCTTGGCTCATTGGATGAACTCAATTCCCTACTCGGGCTCGTACGTAATAAAAAAATATCTACGCAGGCAAAAAAAGAATTGCGCAATGTGCAAGAAAAATTATTTATTATTCAAGCCTACTGCGCGTATGCGATGATGAAGATGCAGGCGCGTGCGCCAAAAATATCTGCCGCCGAAATTACTCGCGTAGAAAAAGCCATTGACACGATGGAGAAAAAAGTGAATCCGGGTAAACACTTCATCATACCCGGCGCCACCGAGGGCTCTGCATATTTAGATTACGCACGCGCACTCTGCCGCCGTGTGGAGCGTGAGATGATTATCCTTGCATCAAAAAAGAAATGCTACCGCTCCCCTACTATCCTCACCTACTTAAACCGCCTCTCCTCTCTCTTCTACGCACTCGCCCGTTTTGAAGTAAAACAGAGTGGAAAAAAAGAAAATAAGCCAAAGTATAAATAAAACAAGTGGGTAGTGTTATACTTTTTGTATATGAAGCGCTTTTTGGAATGGATTGGACTGAAAGAAAAACTACATGATACAGATCATAGACCACCATTTGTCTCAGAGGGAGATATATGGTGGACGAGTCTTGGAGAAAATATTGGGTCGGAAATAAATGGAAAAAGCTCACTCTTTTCTCGTCCTGTTATTATCTTCAAAAAACTTTCACACGGTTTTTATTTTGTCATACCAACAACTACCCAAGACCGTAGAGGAACGTGGTACGTTCAGTTCCAACATAAAGACAAGAGTGTGACAGCGTGTCTACATCAAGCTCGTGCAATTGATCACCGTCGCATATCTTCAAAATTAGGGACTATAGATGATCAGGATCTACAAAGAGTAAAAGATGCTTTTAACACCTTATACTTAAAATAAAATTCCCCACTATTGCTAGTGGGGCCGCGGGAAAATCCCGAATGTACCTACACTATATACCCCTCAAAGAAAAAGTCAAGTCCTCGCCCGTTTTGAGGTTAAACGTTCTGGTAAAAAAGAAACTAAGCCACAGTATAAATAGAAAAGGCGCCTACCCAATAAATGAGTAGACGCCTGATGTATGATGTAGACACCCTCACACTATGCGAGGATATAGATGTCCGATGGTTTTCAATATATGGCTCTCCTGAGCCTTCTATTACTAGAATAGCATATAGTGGTATACTTGTCAATACCCTCAATTGTCGGAACGCCGGGATTCGAACCCGGAGTCACGCGAACCCGAATCGCGTATGTTACCGTTACACCACGTTCCGCTCCCCTATTTATACAGGGGAGCTAAAAAATCACAAAACTACTGCGCGACGAACTTCATCATTATCACGCTCCCAGTGCTGTCTTTGATGGGAAAATCTTTTTTCATATCAAAGGCCTTGTCGCCGTCATCATCGTGAAGCATTGCGTAGTATGTCTTCCCTTTTTCCGTGGCACGGAGGAGCTCAACCGCCACGTTATTGCGCTCACCAGCAAACACCAGTGTTGCGCCTAAAATCCACCCCGGTTCGCCATTTGCGTCTTCATGAATCGCAACCCAACCCTGCTCATTGAGCACCGTAAGTGCCGCAGTCACGATCATTCCCGCGGGCTGATCGTTAATATCTATGGCATTCTTACCCGCAAGGACAATGCCAGAAGTCTGGAGTCCTGAAGTATCACCCTCTTCAGTAGAAGTAGCCGTACTCCCTTTTCCATCAAGTGCCGTTGAGCCTTGAAGGATAATCCCCTTATCAACCGCGATCGCGCCGATAATAAAGCCAATAATGAGTCCCGCCACGAGATACCATGTATTTTTAGTGTCCATTAATTATGTATAAAGCGAATAATGGAGCATCATACGCCTAAAGGATGACATCATCAAGTACTTCTATGAAAATAAGATTTTTGTCTGTATCAAGATAGACAGCCGCTACATCCACCTGCCAAGGACTGTCCTCTCCCACCCTCTTTTCCAGTAAATAGGTCCGAATAGCTCGGGAGAGTCGCTCTCGCTTCCATCTATGGACATTTTCAATAGCATTGTAGCCGTTTTTATCAGAAAAAGTTGCACGTGTAACCGTCTTTACCTCAATAAAGTGCAGTGTCCCTTGAGGATCACGAGACACAATATCTATTTCCCCCCACTTCTTCCAATAATTACGGTCAATAACAGTATGTCCGAGATCAGAAAAGTACTTTACAGCGGCATCCTCGCCTATTTTACCTATATTTTGCTTAAATGTTGGTTTCTTAAGAAACATATCTATAATACATATCGGACTGTCCTTTATACACAGTGTCCACAGCTTTATCCACAGTTTCTGTGCGGGCAGGGAGAATCGAACTCCCGTCTACTGCTTGGAAGGCAGTCATTCTACCACTAAACCATGCCCGCATTTCCCTTGTGCCCCCGGCAGGACTCGAACCCACAATACATGGTCCGAAGCCATGCGTGATATCCATTTCACCACAGGGGCAGATTCAAAAGACTATACGATTAGCCGAAGACTACAAAATACAGTACCATATAATTATGGCACAGATAAATAGCATTCCCAAACAAATAGAAGAGGTTGCTAAAACCATTAAAAATGGGGGGTTCGAGGCATACCTCGTTGGAGGTTGTGTGCGAGATCTGTTGCTGAATAGAAAGCCGAGAGATTGGGATATCACCACCAATGCCCTCCCCGAGCAAATTATTGCCCTCTTTGAGAAGACTCACTACGAGAACAGTTTTGGGACAGTGACTATTGTATTGGAGGGGGATGAGGACAGCTCTCTCCGAGAGATACAGGTTACCCCCTACAGGACAGAGGGGTCCTATAGCGATAAAAGACATCCAGATACTGTGTCCTTTAGTACATCTATAAAGGGCGATCTCTCTCGGCGTGACTTTACCATCAACGCAATAGCCTTTGATCCCTTTTCACGAGAAACAATTGACCCATTTGGAGGAGGAAAGGATATAGAAAAGAAGCTTATACGAGCTGTGGGGGTGGCTGAAGAGAGGGTGGTGGAGGACGCCTTACGGATGCTCCGCGCAATACGTCTCTCTGTGGAACTAGACTTTAGTATTGAGAACGAGACAGCAGAGGCTATAGGGCGCTTAAGCAAAAGTATTGAGTCAATATCGGCTGAGCGTATTAGGGACGAATTCACTAAAATAATAGAGTCCCCAAATCCAATGGTTGGCATTATTCTAAGCCATAAATTGGGTATTTTAGGGATCATAATCCCTGAATTGGAGGAGGGAGTAGGGGTAGAGCAGAACGGAGACCACATCTATGAGGTATTTGAGCATATGCTCCGAGCGCTCCAGCATGCCGCAGATAGGGGCTGGCCACTCTCCATACGGCTTGCGGCGCTGTTTCATGACATAGGGAAACCTCGCACAAGACGATGGTCCGACGAAAAGAAGGATTGGACATTCTATGGACATGAGGTAGTAGGAGTAAAGATGACTAAAAAGATACTGGAGAGACTCCGTTTCACCCGAAACATCATAGATGATGTAACAACACTCGTCCGATATCATATGTTCTTCTCCGATACCGAGAAGATCAGTCTCTCTGCGGTAAGGAGGACAGTGCGGAATGTGGGTAGGGAGCGCATTTGGGACCTTATGAACGTACGTTCCTGTGACCGTATTGGCATGAATAGGCCTAAGGAAACGCCCTATCGCCTGCGTAAATACCACTCAATGATAGAAGAGGCCCTCCGTGCCCCAACATCCGTACAAATGCTCAAAATAGATGGCTTGCGTCTTATGGAGGTTACACGGGAAACACCAAGTCCCCGTATTGGCTACATGCTCCACGCGCTACTTGAGGAAGCGCTGGAAGATCCATCACTAAATACCGAGGAGTACCTTGAGAAAAGAGTTTTGGAACTTTCTCAATTATCTGATGCTGAATTAAAGAAGAGGGGAGAGAGCGGAAAAGAAAAGAAGGAGGAAGTAGAGGGAGGTGAATTGGCCAAAATACGCGCAAAATACAGAATACAACCCTTCGACAAACCTCAGGGTAAATAAGAACCCTCCCGTTTTGATTGGGAGGGTCGCTTGGTTCAAGAATTTCTTAGATCACTAAGATAGTGAGGTATGGGGGTGGAGATCCCCTGTTTTGTAGTGTCCTAGTTATAAAAGACATTCTTGGCCTCGCTTTTGAGGACCAAATCATATCTGTCCTTTATTGTACTTTGTCCTTTATGTCCGTCAAGCAAAGTTATCCACAGTTAGAGAGAACGTCCTTTGGCGTGGAAACTTTTGTGTATCTCCTTTAGGTGTTTATCGGTAACGTGAGTATAAATTTGGGTGGTGGAAACAGAGGAGTGGCCGAGCATCATTTGGACAGAGCGTATATCTGCACCATTTTGGAGTAAGTCGGTTGCAAAAGAGTGACGCAGAACGTGTGGGGTCATCTTTTTACTAATGCCTGCCTTGGTGGCATAATAGCGCACCAGTCTCTCAATAGAGCGGGGAGTAAGACGTTCATTGTTTTTATTTATATGAGAGAGTCCTACAAAGAGTGCCTCCTCCATATCTTTCCGCCCCTTGAGGTAAGCTCTCATGGAATCTTTAGCCGCAGATGAGAGGAAGACAACGCGCACTTTTTCGCCCTTCCCCCTCACAGAAAACTCATCCCGCGTAAGATCAATTGAATCCTGGTTCAGCCCACAGAGCTCGGAGACACGGAGCCCCGTGGAGAAGAAGAGCTCAAGGATAGCCCTATCGCGGAGCCCTTTGAGCTCTTTTACATCGGGAGAGGAGAGTAAACGCTCAAGCTCCGTACTGGTTACCAAATCAAGGTTCCTCGCGGGTGTTTTAGCAAGCTCAATAGAGTCAGGGGCGAGAGAGACGACCTTGCGCCGTATAAGGTACTTGAGGAAGGCACGTAGGGCAATAAGGTGATAATTTTGGGTGTTCTTTTTGAGTGTTCCGCCCACTTTTTGCTTATTATTTTGCCTATTGAGCCAGAGACGATAGTCCCGAACCACATCTTCGGTGATGGCAGATGCCTTGTCTATACCCGATTGTTTAAAAAAACGAACAAGATAGCGATCGTAGTTCTCTACCGTTTTGAGACTTCGTCCCTTCTCTATCTCTAGGTATTCAAGGAATTCACGCTTCAGATCAGCAATATTGTGCGACATATCCCATTCTTGCAGATTTTTTACATCTATGCTACTATTATCATATGTTGTCTACAAAGAAAAAACAGACCGTCATTAAGAAAGTCCAGTCCCACGAGAAGGATACTGGCTCTTCCGCCGTACAAATCGCGCTTTTAAGCGAGCAAATTAATGCGCTCTCAAAGCACCTCAAGAAAAATAATAAAGATAATCACTCCCGCCGCGGCCTCCTCAAAATGGTTGCGGAACGTCGCACTCATCAAAAGTACTTAGACAAGGTCTCTGCAAAAAAACTTGCCGCGTCAAGTAAAAAGTAATGGCTGTAACAAAACAGAAAGATCAACGTGTGGGTGTCTTCATAGACACGCAGAACCTTTATCACAGCGCAAAAAATCTCTACAAGGCGCGCGTCAACTTTGGCAACATTGTTAAGGACGCGGTAGGGGATCGCCGCCTCGTGCGTGCGCTTGCCTATGTGATCTCCACCGAGAGTGGGGACGAAAAGAGCTTTTTTGAAGCACTCGCCAAGATGGGAATTGAGACCAAGACTAAGGATCTCCAGATTTTTGCCGGTGGCGCCAAAAAGGCGGACTGGGATGTGGGGCTTGCCGTGGATGTGATCAAAATGGCGCCAAAATTGGACGCGGTGGTACTCGTGACTGGTGACGGCGACTTCATCCCGCTGGTTGAGTACCTCCAAAACACCTTTGGTATCCAAGTAGAAGTTTCCTCTTTTGCTAAGAGCACCTCGGGCAAGCTCCGCGAGGCAGTAGATGACTTTACCGATCTCTCGGAGAACACCCGCCGTTACCTCATACCGAGCAGGGGAGCGAAGTAGCTTTAAATACAATTTAGTGCTATAATAATAAAAGGTTCGCAGAACCTTTTATCTTTGAAGGAAAGGAGATGAAAAATGATACATCGATGGAAGTTTATTTCCCTCATTGTTCTTACCATTCTGATTGGTGTGAGTTTCTCTTTCACAGAAATTGCTCTCAACGATATAAGAATGGTGCTAAAATCAGCCAACTTGTCGGGTGATTTTTGGGGGAAGTTTATGGTGATTGAGTTTCTTGCTCTCTGGGGACTACCTTGTTTCTTACTTTCTATCTGGATATTCCTCATGGTAAGAATCGCCGAAGGGCCAACGTACCTCCGCGAGCGCGCCCATAAGATGGGGACGGAAATGGCACTACAGACGCTCAAGACAAGACGCAAGCGCGCACTGCGCGAGCGCAAGGACAGTCCACCATGCTACAAGGGAGGACGGTAATGAAAGAAGGAGATTGTGTTATCTTTTCTTCAGAACATACGGAGCAGGTTTGCCTGCG
>CAYITB010000014.1:0-14076 GCA_964366155.1 uncultured Candidatus Saccharibacteria bacterium | reverse complement strand
AAACTATACCATGTTTAATGGGATTTTAAAAGAGTCAGCATGCCCCTCATCCTACCCCCATCCCCCTCATTTTTCCAGTCTTATTCTACCCCCCTGCACTCATTCGTACCCATCCCCCCTTCCATGCGCTAATTCCTGCCTACCGCAGGCCGGCGTGAGAATTAGCCTACCTACTGTCCGCAACATCTCCCCCCCCATCTATCCCCCTGCGCTAATTCTCACGAATGAGCGCAGGGGGGTCCATGTATTCAACTCGTGTTTCTGGTTCGTTCATATATCATTTATTTCAACATCTGTGTTACTAATGCCATCATTTGTTCTTTCTTTTTTGGATCACTCTCGGCAATTAATAGCGTGAGAGCCGTCAGTGCATTAGGATTTATACTTCTCATATTTTTTATTTTCGCCTTTCGTAGAAACCAAATGAAAGCAAAAGCGCCTGAGCGTTTATTCCCATCCACAAACGGATGATTTTTCACCATGAAATATAGGAGATGCGCCGCCTTTTCTTCGATAGTTTTGTAAATCGGCTTTCCTCCGAACGACTGCATCACATTTCCGACTATACCCTCAACGCTTCCTTTGTTTCTTTCTTGGGCAAATATTTCTTCCGCTTCTCCCTTTTTCAAAAGTTCAGTTCGAAGATTAGAAATGGCATCAGTCAATTCCATTTCGCTTAACTCTATAGATTTTTTTGTGACCCCAATTGATTTTAGAGATTCTTTGTCATATGCATCCAGTGACATCCAGGTGCTGGAAAACTCTTTAATAAGCTCAAGCATTGACTTTGGGTCAAGGATAATATGCTCCGGCAGTAACTGTTGAATTGATTCAACGGTTTTCAAAAATTCATTGTAGTTTTTTTGAATCCGTTTGCGGTTTACCACAAATCCTTTTGTCAAAAATTCTCGCAATACTTTTGTTGCCCAAATACGAAATTGCGTCGCGTTTCTTGAATTTACTCTGTACCCAACGGCAATGATTAGATCGAGGCTGTACATCTCAAGAGTACGGACCACGTCTCTTTTGCCTTCTTTTTGAACTGTTTCCATTTTGGAAACAGTTGCTTTTTCTATCAATTCTCCCGTTTCAAAAATATTCTTTATATGCTTGGAAATAGCCGCTTTTTGTACTCCAAAAAGATCGGCAATTTGATTCAGATTCGCCCAAATTGTCTCTTTTTGAATATCGGCCCTAAGCTCAATTGCTCCGCTTTTGGCTTGATATATGACAATATTATTTTTTAGCACCTTCTTTTTCATAAATTGATGGCGATAAAATTTTGAAATTTCTTAAATATCCTAAACCAACAAATTTCTGAGTTGTACCCTTTTTGCTTCACTCAACATTTTATTGATTACAAACTTCGAATCAAGAAAATATTCCAAAACTATACCATGTTTAATGGGATTTTAAAAGAGCACCCTCGGCAGGAGTCAAGCCCGCATCATTTGGGTAGAATCCCAACCATCCTGTCCACAACATCTCCCCCCCCATCTATCCCCCTGCCCTCATTCGCACCCACCCCCCTCCATGCGCTAATTCCTGCCTACCGCAGGCAGGCGTGAGAATTAGCTTAGCTACCATATATCCATCTATTCTCCGTTCCTTGCCTGCCCACCACCCCTTTTCCTTGATGCGCTAATTCGTGAGAATTAGCGCATCTGTAGAACGTGTAAGGAGTCGGGAACGAGCAACAGTCGCTACGCTCTACGAGAGAATTACTGTAAAAATGGCGCGCGCCAGTGGCGGGAGGGTTGTTGAGAGTTTATAGAACACCAACAGACCCCTCTGCTCACGCTCTACAATATCGGCACCAATGAGCACGGCAAGATGCCGAGAGGTAGATTTGAAAGAAAGTTTTATCGCTTCGCTTAGATCCCCCACCGAGGCCTCTTTATTCTTTTTTAAATGGCGCAGGATTGCAATGCGCCGCCTGTTGGCCAGCGCCTTAAGAACGCGCTCCAATTCTCTCTCCTTCATACCCCTCTAGTATACACCTAAATCTATACGCCCCCATACGCTAATTCTCACGAATTAGCGTATGGGGGAATTAGCACATGGGGGAGAGGTAAAAAAGAGAGGTTCAAAACTTATTGCGTTGTTCGATGAGATTTTTAACAGCGCGGGCGTCCTCAATTGCTTGTAGGTCGCGCTCCAGCATGCTTTGACCGGTAGCGCTACTCCCCACTACGCCGCTGTAGCGCCAAATAAGGAGTGCAATAATGGCCGCGCTCACCACGAGCGTGATGAGTCCCGCGTAGCCGGCACTCGTGCTCCTCTTATTGTTCATGTTAGCGGATACCGGTATCAACATCGACAGTAAGAGAGGTGGGGCTACCGGCGCTAATGTGGACAGTGGCAGGGAGACCACTCACACGATCTATCCCCCGTGTTGGCATATCTACCCAATAATCACCCACGGGTAGTGTGGTATTTATTTTGCCCTCGGCATCCGGCGTGAGTGTAGCCACGAGTATTGTGCGATTGGGACGGTAGACATACACTGTGCGCGCAGCAAACATCTCGGGCGTGGGCTTGCATAGTTCGCCCTCGCGCTCCACAGGACAGATAGGACCAATAGTCATAGTTGCTTGAAGTGTGCCAGTACCCACACTCCGCTTGCTCACCGTGACGAGGACGCGATACTCATCATCCTGTATTTTATGCGTTGAGATGGGGTAGGGCGTGACGTTATCAAGCGTGATAGTCAAATTTTCTGTCGTCATCAACTGTCCTGGCTCAAGCTCCTTGGTAGAGGCACCAGAAGGTGATTGGATGTTAAAGGCAACTTTGACTCGCCCCGCCCACACACACTGTACGTCCGAGGCACAACGACTGTCCTCCGCGATCGCCCACGCGGTAATGCTGGTGCCAAATACTGTTTGCGGCACGTTAAGTTTGAGTGCGATCGTACCAGCACTTGGTGTGCTCGTCGCAATAGGCGTGGGTGGGCAGGGAGCAAACTCACACTTGGGGCCCGTGCGACTCACGGCAGAACCATCGGGACAGAGTTTGGCCTCCATAGTGCAAGCAACGGGGGAAGGATTTTTAGTACGTGTAAAATAGAGTCCTGTTCCCACAAGAATTACCAGCACAATAAGAGCAAGACTAAAATATGTTTTGTTCATAATTACTTAGTATTTTTTACTGAGGGCGTAAAAAGTGATGCCCGTCCAAATGGAAATAAGCCCAAAGAGGAGGGTGAAGGCGGAGAAGGCGTAGCTCATAACACCAAAGTTGAGTGCGGTGGTAAGTGTGGTTGCCGTGATCCAGATATCGCGCGCCGGATCCTCTCGAGACATCTCGGCAAACGTTTTGCCGCCAGTACTCTTGAGCGCATGTGTGCGGATAATATCGGCTTGCGCCATAAGCGTGAGCGGCCCGCGCACAGAAGTACTGGGGATCATGGCATCGTTGGGAGTTACAATGTCCTCTTGTGTTACATTTTTATACGTAAAGTTGAGTGCCCACGCGCCACCGACCACTAACACAAGCCCCACTATAATTGCTAATACTGATGACGTAATGAGGAGTTTTTTCATGTTAGAAGTATAACATAAGAAAAAAGAGATGGTTGCAAAATCCGTGCATCTATGTACTATGCATGCCAGGCATGGGAACTTTCTGGAGTGGCCAGGGTCACACTAAGATGGCCCTCTGGGTTCGATTCCCAGAGAAGGGGCTCCGACTCAACATGTGGAGACCGTAGCGTGTAGCAAGGTGGGAGGGATTTGGCCCGCAAATTGAAAGACCACCCCTACGGTTTGATGAGTTGCGACGAAGCGCGGCAATAGTGCTAACCGAACCTGCACAGGTAGAGTGAAGTGCTAGTCTAACGCAGAAGCACCACAGGAGCTCCCCTGCCCAACAAAGTCATCCGCCGCAAGCGAATGACTTTTTTATTTTGTAGTAGAAAAAATTATGCTGCTGGACTTGGATTCGAACCAAGATACTCGCCTCCAAAGGGCGATGTCCTACCATTAGACGATCCAGCAATAGGTCACTTACTATCTTGCCTTTTTATTCCTCCTCAATCAAGACTAACCCAAGTGTGCGTGATCGTTCCAAGTAATCAACTTCCAGCGCGGCTCGGGATGCTCCTCGTCGGGCTTTTTGTAATCTATGACGGTGAGGCCGGTATTTTTAATACTCATAAAGTGACGAAGGTGTACCGACTCACGAGTGCTCATCTCTGGGCCAAAGGCGAGGTAGGCCACAATAAAACGGAGGAAGTCTGCGTGAGATACGATGACGACGCGCTCTTCGCTACGTCCAGCAATAAATTGAGACGCCGCTTCTGCGCGCTCTTTGAGCTCCACAAAATTTTCTTCGTCAGAGTGCTTCCACTCTTCACCGTTTGGATGTCTAATAAAAGCATTCACGAGCTGCTTGGCCTCGTCGTTTTCAAGATCGGCGCCAATGAGTGTTGAAGGATACTGCCGTTCACCAAGGAGAGGTGAGTGGTCGGTAGGTTTACCAAGCGCCGTTGCAATAATCGATGCTGTCTCTATCGCGCGTTCATAATCACTAGAAATAATTACCTCCACATCCTCATGAGTAAGCCGTTTAGCAAGCGCAGCGGCCTGCGCCCGCCCCTGCTCGGAGAGAGGCCCCTCCTTACCCTGCCCTCTCTTAGCAGCATTGGCCTCTGACTCCCCATGTCGTACGAAGTAGATGCGCATATTATTTATTTTCTCCCGCTCTAATAATCGCAAGCTCTAGGGGAAGCGCGGGCTCTGGTGAGTTCTCAATGAGTGTATAGACAGTGAGCAACTCTTTAAGGAGTGCGGGCAAGCGTTTAGCCCTCTCGCCTTTCCCCAAGCTCTCCGCAAACTCATACTCCTCTACCGAGAGTTCTCTCTTGAGTTCCGCACGGATATCGGGAGCAAAGAGGATGAGCATTGCTTGTCGCAGGGTGTGCATCAGCAGGCGCGCGAGTACCTTCATATCTATGTTCTCGTCCAACGCCTGCACCACCACAGTGAGCGCCTCGTCTGTTTTACTCTCTATCATCGCGCGCGCTATTGTGTGCACCAGTTCCGTCTTGGGAGCACCGGTCACTCGCGCCACCTCGTCGCGCGTAAGAGTGTTATCTTTGCCTGCCCGTCCGGCAGGCGGGCTTACTGTGATCACTTTTTGCAGGACCCCAAGCGCATCACGGAAGGAGCCATCACCAAGAGTAGTAATGAGATCTGCCGCATCCTTCTCTAATATGTACTCCTCTTTTTTTGCAACGCTCGTGAGGTGTTTCATCAATTCCTCGCGCGCGGGTTTTTTAAAAACAAAAGTTTGGCACCGCGAGATAATGGTCTCGGGCACGCGATGGAGATCTGTAGTCGCAAGAATAAAAATCATGTGCTCCGGCGGTTCCTCCAAAGTTTTAAGGAGTGCGTTGAAGGCCTCGGGTGTAAGCATGTGCACCTCGTCAATAATATAAACTTTGTAAGGGCTCTCAAAAGGCAGCGTCGTTACCGCCTCGCGAATTTCCCTCACATCGTCAATGCGACGATTGGAGGCGGCGTCCATCTCATAGAGATCAGTGGGAGTGCAACCCACCGCCTGCGCAAAAATGCGCGCCACCGATGTTTTACCCGTGCCCCGCGAGCCCGAAAAAAGATAAGCGTGCGCAATAGATTTATTGGCTACGGCGGCCTTGAGCACTTCCACAATTGGGTTTTGACCTATCACCTCGGACCACTTCTCCGGTCTATATTTACGATACAGCACGCGCTCGCTCATGGACGCGATTATAGCATGCTCGTTAGCACTCCCTCTAATTCATCTAAACTCTGGGCAGACATTAGCTGTGCGCGCAGTTCTGCGGCGTTGTGGAGTCTTTTGGTATAAGCAGTGAGGTGCTTCCTGATCTCGGCAAAATTTTTGTGTGCACCGAGGAGTTCTCTAAAAAGTTGCACATGCTCGCGCATTACGGTAAGGCGTTCATGTAGATCTGGGACCCTCTGCGCGAACACCCACGGATTACCTATTGCGCCACGACCTATCATAATGCCATCACAGCCAGTCTCCATTGCACGCGCTCTCCCCTCCTCCATAGTTTTTACATCACCATTGCCAATAATGAGTGTGTCCTGTTTATTCGCCAGCTGGCGTACGAGCTCCACCGCCTTTGCTACTTCCTCCCAACGCGCAGGGATCTTAGACATTTCTGTGCGCGTACGCGCGTGGATAGTAATAGCGGCGGGACGCGCGGAGAGTAATAAACTAACCCACTCTTCTGTTTTGTGTGCGTTGTAACCCGTACGTGTTTTAACTGAAATAGGTATCTGCCGTCCGCCAGCTGGCGGAGCGGAGGTGACTCCCTCCTTAGCCGCCGCAATAAGCTCAAGTGCAAGACTGGGATTTTTAATGAGCGCGGCACCAGCACTTTGTTTTTCTACCGCCCTATCGGGGCACCCCATATTAATATCTACTCCATCAAAGCCGAGCTCCGCGCACAGTGCCGCGCTCTTGTGAATAGCTTCCGGCTTGCCTCCAAAAATTTGCGCAACAATCGGTCGTTCACTCTCGTGGTACATGAGATCTACTAATAATTTTTCTCGCCCACGCGATTGCAAACCATCGGCAGAAACAAACTCCGTCCACAACACATGAGATTTTCCCACGCGTGCTATCACACGCCGAAATGCCGCGTCGGTAATATTTGCCATCGGCGCAAGAACAAAAAATGGACGTGGGAGCGTATGCCAGAATGAGTGTTCCATGTCCCTACTGTAGCAAATTGAGGCATATTGACAACTTCCAGTCTATCTGGTAGTATTAAAGATAGAGTACCTGGCTGAACTCTCGGCCATACACAGAATGTTAGGAGGTCTTTACCATGAGCAAAGTTTCTGTCTTCACCGTTCTCACCATGCTGTTTTTCTTGGTACCCACGCCTGCGCAGGCAGAGTGCCCACTACAGGGAGGGTACTGCCATCAGACTCTCAACTGCTTGGAGTTCCACGCAGATGAGTATGGCAATAAAGTCACGAGCAAGGCCGGGAGCGGTCTTGCGAATACCGTCGCCGCACTCGCCTTGGTGGATGTCGCGCGAGAAGTCTCGGATGGAATCTTTATTGCTGGCACCAACCCATGCAAGCGTGTCGTCTACGGAGTAACTGGAGGGCTTGAAGGTGTCGGGCAGGGAGTATACCGACTGGGTGCTGGACTTTTTGAGCTCGCTAGCTCACCATTCCCCTTCCTCGGACCCGTCCGATATCCCGACAAAAACTACTTCGACGAATACCGCGAGCCAGTTGCGTATGGCGGAATCTCGCCATTTGCCACAATGAACGTAGTTCCTGACTGACTCACCATTTCCCCACACAGTACTGTGTACTGTGTGGGGAAATTTTTTATAAACTAAACGACTGGTTTAAACTTTTGATTGTCTGCGGACCTACCTTACCCACTATTGGTAATTTTTTATTTTTTTGATACGCGCGTACAGCAGATTCTACGCACGCACCAAACATTCCATTTATGGGACAATCGGAGAGTGTCTTACCTTTGGGTGGGTAAAACCCCTCGCGGTGCAATGCCGCCTGCAGCGAGAGCACATCCATCTCTCCCTCCATCCCTCGCTCAAGCGGCCGCGAGAAGGTACGGGGGAGAAAGGTGGTCGCCTCCTCGCGAGAGAGCGTATCTATCTCAAAAAAATCTTTCACCCCGAGGTAGGTCTGGTAGGCCAGCTCCCGCAGAACCGCTTCGCGCACCGCTTCTGTTTTAAATTGTCGCTCATAGATATAACCATACTCGATCAAAAGTGAGACCTTGCGGCGCGAGGCATGCGCTCCCACCGCGATTAACTCTTGGTCAGGGATGATACCAATATCCTCTTTAGGCAAGTCACTTGAAGGGAAGCGCTCCGAGAGCCGCGCGTACATACTCTCTGCAAGCGCACGACTCGCGCGCGCGTTGGGGAGTACTGTGTCGGGAACGTAGATAGAGAAACCCGAGTACTTACCCACGCGCGTCCCCTTCCGCGATGCATAGTCGTTGAAGTGGATGTGGAGCACTACATCAATGTCATGTTCATTTGCCCACTCGTTGATACCATACAGGATAGTAGAAACGCGCTCACTGGCATTATTGTGCGCTACTACACTCGCGCGAGTGAGGAGTCCTTGCCTCTCGCGGAATGAAAAAATAGATTTGAGCGTTTCGCGCCAGCGTACAATACGCTGTTGCGCCTCCTCATCAAACACAAAGGATGGAATATAGTCACCGGTAGAGAGATCTCTCGTCGTCGCCACCTCAAAATGTTCGTCGGCAAAAAATCGTTCAGAGAGATAGCGTGCCATGGTGAGATTAATATCACTCTCGCGTACCGATCCAAACACCGCACCCGGACTCACCTCATCATGCCCAGGAACAAGGAGTATATTCACCCGCCCTGTGTGATATTCCTCGGTAATATCCTCGGGCGTGACTGTCTCGGGATACGCAATAGAATTCACGTTCCCCACCACATTTACTACAGAAGCAGTTAATTGCGAGAGTATGCCCAAAGGAAACAGCGGCGCAAGGAGCGCCGCGATGGTACTTGCGCCTCTAACGCGCCAACTGTGGCTGGAAGTGTTCATTAAGTGTTACGAGATACTTTTCTATCGTAGTGATGGAACCATCGGTAAGGCGTACCGAGAGCGCGAGTCCCTCCATAGTCTCGGGAGAGAAGGCTTGATCAAATATAAAGTTCCCCAAGCTGTACGCAATGAGACCTCCATTATAGAGCTCTGTCCCTTCCACTACATGCGGATGATGCCCCGTCACAATGTCTGCCCCCGCTTCTATAGCTTTACGCGCAAGCGTGCGCTGTCTCTCACTAGGGTTCCGTTGGTACTCATCACCAAAATGGAAGGAGACCACCAACATATCTACCTGTCTTTTTGCCTCACTGATGATGGTGTCACGGCGCGGATCAGAAGCAAGTAGTATTCCTGGCGTGGAGCTTCCCACGGTAAGCCAGCTCGGCCCCACATCGGAAAAACCGAGGAAGCCAATGCGCGTATCCTCGCGAGTAATAATCGTTGGCTTTTCTGCTTCACTCCGCGTCATGCCGCCTCCCGTGTAAGCAATACCTGCGCGAGTAAGTCGCTCCAGGGTATCAACAAATGCTTCCTTGCCCCAATCTCCCGCGTGATTGTTAGCAATATTGAGGACATCAAATCCCGCTCCTGCGAGTGCAGGCGCGACTTGTGGATCCATGCGGAAGGAATACGCAGAGCCGTGATTACTCCCTTTATCAGAAATAGGGCCCTCTAGATTACCAAACGCAATGTCAGAACTTTTAATGAGGGGGACGGTAGAGAGAAATGAGTTATAGTTCCCACCAAAATTTTTTTCCACCTGTGTACGCACACCGCGATCCATTTGGATATCGCCAACAAAAATGAGTGAGACCGATCCCTTGCCGCTCGTCTCTTTTTTAGGGAGGGTACCGAGAGAAGAAACAAGTTTATCTACCAACACTTCCCCGGAGGGCGAGAGAATTGCGGGCACACCGCCATTACTACGCCGAACAGCAAGCCGAGCCGCGTCAGTACTCGCACCGTAATAAATATTTTTCGTCACGTACGCGAGTGCCGCTTCAGTATCCTTCTCGCGGTTGTCGCTCCCCAAGATAATCACAGCAACGTTCCTTTTTTCAAACTCGGAGAGCGGGAGTGTAAAGAGAGAGACGAGCGTGCGCCCCGCCTCATCGGTGTAGCCATTTTTTCCACCCAAGTACCGTGGATTACCCGCGCGCACAAAGTAGTTGTTGTTGTACCAGGTGTGACTTTTTGAGCCGGGGATCTCTGGCTCAATACGCTTAAGCGCGAGTCGTGTGGTATCGAGTACAAAAGGTTTGTTGTGGAAGAGGTATTGAGTGAGAGTAAAGAGATCTCGCGCGGTAGAGATGTTGCCCTCGGAGAGTCCGCTCGCGTCAGTAAAGCGAGTGTGAGAGAGACCGATGGAGCGCGCCTTCGTATTCATTGCCGTAATAAAGCGCTCTCCTCCCCCTATCTCGGCAAGCATTTCTGCCGCATCGTTTGATGACTCCAAGAGGAGCGGATAGATGAGCGTGCCTGCAGTAACAACCTCACCCGTAACAAGTCCCCCAAAACTACCGTTTGTAGCGACCGCGCGAGCGCTCATGCGCATTGACTGATACTGATTGAGCACCTCGAGTGAAGTGAGCGCCGTAATGAGTTTGGAAATAGAGGCAATAGGATACACGCGCTGTGCCTCACGCTCAAGGAGTATATCGCCCGTGTCTAAGTCAGCAACGAGGTAAGACTGTGCCGAGAGCCGTGGTGGCTGTGCCGCGCTGGTTACAAAATAAAAGTTTTGTTCTTGAGTGGATGATGCTTGTGGTTGCCCCTTTGTGCCACTCACCACAACGGGTGTCCCCAAGGAAGCAAAGGTGAATACTTTTTCTGCGTCAGCGGTAGAGAGACGTACGCTTCCTCCCGAGTAGCCTTTGGGGACCGGGGCTCCTGTGGTGTAGGAGGGCCAGCCGTGGATAAAGAAGTTGCCAGAAAACTGCGTGGAGAAGGGCATCCACACATTCCCAATAGATGAGAAGTGATTCTCCTCTTTTACCCCCACCTCGTAGGTGCCGGAGGGAGTCTCCCAAGGGGTCCCCGGCTTACCTTTAGCGAGGATTGGGTAGGATTCACCGGGAACTCCTCCCTTATAGAGAGTAAGCGTCATCCCCGCGAGATCAACCCCGATCGCCCTGCCATCACTCGGGATAGTGCTATTAGAGAGCGCGACCGCACCAAGCGCAACCTGTTGGAAAAGGGATGTGGGAGTGGTAAGAGATCCATAGGAAAGTACCCCGGAAAAACCATTGATGAGGAAAAATGTCATGCCCCCTCCAAGCACACACGCAAGTAGTGACCAGAGGAACATGCTCCGGCGTTCTATCCCATTCATACTCTCCTTAGTATACCTTAGGCTAAAATTTGTAGAAAATTTTTTCTGGGACGCGCAAATCTATGTACTCGGGTACTTCTCCATGAGAAAGTCTTTCGCGTATCTCGGGACGCGCGAGCATGACGGAGAGGTTCCTCCGCGCAGACTCAAAATCAGTATAGGTGTTGACAATAAGTCGGTAGCCCGTCGTGGTAAAAACTTCACTCCGCTCGTCCTCCACCTCCACCCGCTGTACCTCGGGAGAGAGCGAGTCAACAAAACGTGCGAGTGGAGCAAAGACAAGGGGGCCAAGCGCCGTCCTCTCAAGGATGGGGGTGTTCGTCCCAATAATAAAAATTGGATAGGGCAAACCCTTTGCATTAAACGCATGCGCGAACGCAAAGCCAGCTATATCAAGATAGAGACAGCCATTCTCATCTTTTGCTTCGGTACTTGAGGCATGTGCCGTTCCGCACCACACATAGCGCGGCGCACGTTCGGTAATATCAATAACAAGAATGCGCCTGGTGGTAACGTGCATCCGTGCTGAAGCGACACGCGGCGAGAGAGTAGAGATAGCAGAGAGGAGTTGCGCCCGTGGATAAAAAAATATACTCGCACGCGGTACAAGGTACAAGTAGGAGCCGCGAGTCCCCTCTCGCGCAAGAAGCTCTATATCGCCAGAGGGAATACTTTCTGCTCCACGCACTAAAACAGATTTGATGGCAAAAGAATTAAGATTAACCGCAATGAGTACTACCCCAATAAATACGACGAGTGTAATAGCAAGTGCAAGGCGCCGCCGCTTATGGCGGCGGCGCTCCATCTCTCGAGAACGCTTGAGGATGTCCTCTCTCTTTCGAGCTACCATAGACGCTTACGCGCGGGGAATAATTTTGTCAAAACCCGTATAGGGTTGAAGCACTTTTGGTATCGCGATACTGCCATCTTTTTTTTGGAAATTCTCTATCAGCGAAACAAGGAGGCGCGGAGTGGGAATAGCAGTAGCATTGAGTGAGTGCGTGTAGCGTGACTTCCCATCTGCGTCTTTGTAACGGATGTTACAACGGCGAGATTGGAAGTCGTGGAAGTAGGATGCGGAAGAAATCTCACGATACTTCCCTTCCTTGGGAACCCAGAGCTCAATGTCGTACATCTTAACGTGACCACGACCAAGATCGCCCCCGCACGTAATAATAGTTTGGTAGGGTAGATTGAGCGACTCAATGAACTCTTCTGTGTTGCGATTGAGCTCTTCATGGAACTTAACTGAAGTATCATGATTCGCCTCACAGAGAATAAGTTGCTCAAATTTATAAAACTCATGCACACGGATGAGTCCTTTTACATCTTTACTATAGCTCCCTGCCTCACGGCGGTAGCAGGGGGAAAAACCAAGGTAACGCTTGGGAAGTTCGGCGAGAGAAAGTACTTCTCCCGCATGGAGACCCATCAATGGAATCTCGGCAGTAGCAATGAGTCCATCGTCATCTTGTGTAAGATAGAAATCGTCTACATCGGCAGGGAGATGCCCCGTGCCATAAAAATTTGATTTGTGCACAATAGACGGTGGCATCACTGGATTGAAATTTTTCTTAGTGAAAAAATCCAGCGCATAGTTCCAAATCGCAAATGAGAGACGTACTGCATCACCCGTTAAAAAATATCCACGGAAGCCGTGCACTTTAACGCCACGTTCAATATCTAGCATGCCGAGCGCAGTCATGATCTCTATGTGATCCTTAGGTTCAAAATTAAATTCTGTTTTTTCTCCCCAAGTTTTTATCACCACATTATCGAGCTCGCTCTCCCCCTCTGGTACTGACATGTCGGGGACATTAGGGACACGGAGCATGAGCGCCCGCCACTCGTCCATCACCTTTTTTAATTCCTCCTCCTTACTCTCAAGCTCTTGTTTGACTGCACGCATAGTAGTGAGGAGTGGTTCACGCTCACTTGCTGATGCCTTGGCAATCCCCTCATTGGCGGCATTTTGCTTGGCGCGGAGAGCCTCCACCTGCGCAAGGAGCGCGAGACGTTTGTCGTCTACCGCAATAAGCGCATCCACATCAAAAGAGATATGCTTCTTTTTAGCGCCGAGCGCCACGAGCTCCTTATTCTCACGGATAAACTTAATATCAAGCATTACCCCATCATACTAGCGCTCCCCACAAAAAACAAAACCCCGTCCCGACGTAACGTCGGAACGGGGGAGGCTTGCCTGACGGCAGACAGGGTACAAGTTGAAAGTATCAAGGGGACGAAACTGCCCGTCTCGCCAGTAGCAAGCTACTGGCGGACTGTGCGAGCACGTATGCGGCCGCCCCTGCTGTCTGGAGAGTACCAGTCGACGCAGACCTCGCGGTAGTCCGAGCCCCAGCCCACGCTCGGGACGCTGCCATCGGAGTAGCGCGAGCCGGAACAAAGGGTTATATTCTTGATATCCAGATGCTTGGTGGTAGTGAGCCAGTAGGCCAACTCAAGCAGGAGACGCTCCAGTAACGTGAGCCCCTTGGTGCCACGTTCGGCAAGCATGTTCGCAGAGAGATTCTTGTTCTCTTCATCTGCTTCAATGGTTGCTGTGCACTGGATCCAGTATGAGCCATCCTTCGGATCGCGATCGTTAATCGTGACCGACTTGTCCAGATCCTCGAAATAGAGAGACATAGCCACATTGAGGCGGCGCAGGACCTTCACCACTTTGTTTGGGGTAACTCCCTTAAGCACGGGAATACCCCAGCACCCGTCCACAAACTGCGGAGGATGAGCGGTGAGGAAGTCCGCGTATTCTTGGTCCATACCGAGCTCGTGATAGCACCTGGTGAAGTTAATCGTCTGTGCCTCCCGTTGTGATACGGCAGGAAGTGGAGATGCCCAACATTGTTCCTTACGGAGGAAGTGCTTAAGCTGTGTATCCCAGAGTTCTGCTTCAGTGCCACCAAGATTTACGAGGAGTTGATTGAGTGGTCCGGAATTAAATTCGCGGAGCGCTTTGCTGAGCATGGGGTCCATGGTCAGATCCTTTCTTCTTATACATTTTCAGGGAACTAACAGAAAGCCATGCTCTCTGTACTCTATCTTCCATTATAGCATAGTGGATGTAGTATTGTCAATATCTGTTATTTCCCTTATTTTGCTTGCTATCTTATAGCCTTTGCAATGAGAGAGGATACC
>CAYITB010000013.1:0-14952 GCA_964366155.1 uncultured Candidatus Saccharibacteria bacterium | reverse complement strand
GCGTCTCGCGGCCAAACATTGAGACCAGCACCTTTACCTTACCCCTATCGGTATCTACCTCGGCAACCTTACCCTCAAAATCCTTGAAAGGCCCATCCACAATCTGCACCGCCTCCCCCGGCACGAGCTCAATGACATGCTTGACCGTCTCATCTCCCATACGGGAGAAGAGTTCATCAATTTCCTTCTGCTCCAAGGGCACGGGGATCACGCCCGAGCCCACGAAGCCCGTCACCCGAGGAGTATTGCGCACCACATACCAACTCTCGGGATCGTAGATCATCTCCACCAGCACATAGCCGGGGTAGATCTTCTCTTCCACATTCACGCGCTTGCCCCCTTTTACCTTGATCGTCTTTTCAATCGGGACGATAACGTTAAAAATTTTTTGCTCCATACCAAGCGACTCAATACGCTGTTTTAAATTGCGGAGCACAGTATTCTCATACCCCGAGTAGGTGTGGATGGCATACCAACGCTTATCACTAATCGGCGAGGTGTTTGGGGGGGTGTCGTCTGCGCTCATATAGGTGAAATTAGTTTGGCCACAATAGTAGTAAACGAGAGATCAAAAAAAGCAAGAAAGAATGACACCGCGAGCGAAAAGACAATGACAATAACGGTGAACACCAGCGCCTGCCGACGCGTGGGCCAGTTGACGTGCGAGAGCTCCTTCCGTGTCTCTGTAATATAGGTAGTGAGTGACATATATTTTTATCCTATCTCAAAAACGCCCCGCAGGGCACTTTTGATAGTATTCTTTTCCCCCCCGCAAGTCAAGCACTAGTTGCCAGCCTTCAACAAATTCAAGAGACTTTGAAGCACCTCGTAAATTTGACCTAATTGACTTAGACCGAACGGTGCACTCGCCATAGTCCCAAACTCAACGCTTTTCACATTACTTTTGCCATAGTTATAGTACTCGCTTGTTGGCGTATCTGGATTTTGCACTTGCACGTAATACACTTGCCGAGGGAGTCCTTTCGGTAAGATAACTTGTAAACTATACGGAGGATGGTAGCCCGGATCATTTTGTTCTCTTGGGACATTGGTCCATGTATACACAGGCGCCGGATTTGTTAAAGTACTCGGGAATGTATTGTAAAGATACACAGTATTGTTACTTGCGTGGAAACGATCTCCTCGTATTTCTAGGCCTGGCCCCTGCCCATAATATCCATAAATGAGGCGGTGTATCTGCGCAAACTTTTCTCCCAAAATAGTTAGAGGGCTTGTGCTTGTTGCCTGTCGATTCCCTATGATACCTGGTTCATTATATGGATCTGGGTTTGAAACTTCTTGTAACTCAACAGTATATACCCCGCTGAACATATAACGAGTATTAAAATAGGCGTATACATCAATTTCATATGTCGCAGAAAACTCTGGAACAACGAAGTCTGTGATTGGTTGTCCGTGTACAAACCTTTTTACTGTGTGGTACTGGGATGGAGCGTACAGTTCACTATTTCCTCCACGTGCCTCAAACCTCAAATCAGGGAAGCGTGCGGGACCAGGCCCATTATTCTGCCACTGCATTTTATAGTGAGCCACTATTTGTGCAGGCTCGGAAACACAATCACTACTCAAACAAGGAAACGTCGCGAGACGAGCTGAGGCGCTAACAATCTTCATTAGGCTCCCCGCCATAGGAATATGAACTATATTACTCCTTCCATAGTTATAGTAGGCGTCCACAGGAGTATTAGGATTTTGGACCTGAACACCAATATTTGTACGAGAGCCAATAACAGATTCAAGAGGTAAATCTACCTTGATCTGCTTGCCCGTAGATGATTGTGCTGTTGTGGAAGCAATGTCAACATATTTAGTACCATCCCACGCTATAAAATAGATTTTGTTACTCCCTACATTAAACCGATCTCCTACAATGGCGATTGTGTCACCTGGCGATGATGGTGTTGTTCCACTAACAATACTATGTATCTGAGCAAACTTTTCTCCAAAGATAGTAACAAGTTGAGGGGCGATATGAGGACCCGCAATTACAGGTACACACCCCAAATTACTTTGTGTACTAGATATCTTAGTGAGAGCCAGGCAATCTAGCTGCACTCTATACAGCCCACTAAACATATACCGCGTCTTAAAATAAGCATATGCTGTTGCTCTCTTAGTAGTACCAGCAGGTATGGTGTAACTCCCATCAGCATTCGGGCTTACCCCGCTCACAGAAAATCGTACCGTGTGATATCCACTAGAATGTGGCGCGGTATGAAAGGAGACGGGACTGGTGCTAGATGCTGTAAAAAATGCCTTTTCTAATTGGATTCCATTACTCCCAGCGCTCACATCAATAACATATGTAGCTACAATGTATGTAGGCTCACTTGTACCCTCGCTGCTTAAGGAAGGGAAGGATGCCGCACGAGCAGAGGCACTCACAATAACAGCACTCGGAGCGACATTAGGAGGAGAACTAAAGGCTTTAACCGGTATAGGAGCAAGCGCAACACCTAATATTGCAATGAATAGAAAAGCGCTCACCAACTCTCTCACTTTCATTTCATCAGTATAGCACCCCCTTCACAATAAAAATCACCTTGCGGTGATTTTTGTGGATAGTATTCTTTTCCCCCCCGCAAGTCAAGCCTACTTCCGCTTGCCTACCTTGCGGCGGGAGACGATGAAGACGTTTGAGTACTTTTTGGCGCGGCGCGTTTTTTGACCCTTACCCGAGGGTTTACCCCACATCGTTTTTGCGCGGCGAGTGCCGCGGCCCTGGCGCCCTTCACCACCTCCGTAGGGGTGGTCAACAGGATTCATAGCGCTCCCCCGTACCGTTGGGCGTATCCCCATCCAGCGCGAGCGACCCGCCTTGCCAATATGTACGAGCTTATGCTCCTCGTTTGATACCGCACCAATGGATGCCCACACGTTCTCGTGGATACGGCGCACCTCGCTTGAGGGGAGCTTGAGATTGACGTAGCCCCCGCTCACGCCCTGCACCTCGGCAAAGCTCCCTGCCGAGCGCACCAGTTTGGCCCCGCCACCACGCTTGAGTTCAACATTGTATACAAAAGTGCCTGCTGGTACGCGAGAGAGCGGCACGCGATTGCCCGGCTTGAGTTCTGCTTTTTCCGAGACGAGGACTTCCTCCCCCACCTTCACATTCTGTGGCAAGAGCGTGTAGCGGCGTTCGCCATCTGTATACAGGAGCACGCCAATAAAACCAGAACGGTTGGGATCGTACTCCACAGATTCTACACGCGCAGGTACATCAACTTTATTGTAGAGAAAATCAATCTCACGGTAGAGCCGCTTATGCCCTCCCCCTTTGTGACGCACGGTAATACGTCCAACGGAGTTACGCCCAACGTGGCGCTGTCCTCCGTGGGTCAAACTCTTTACCGGTTCAGAACGCGTGAGTACTCCGCGATAACTAACAGTGGACATATGGCGCCGCGAGGGCGTTGTTGGACGGTAGGTTTTCATACTAGCTAAATGAAATAGTCTCTCCTGTTTTAAGATAGACGATTGCCTTTTTATACCCGCTCTTGACTCCACGGATGCCGCGGCGACCAACGCTCTGTTTTGACGGGATAGTGATTGTCGCCACTTTGCGCGGCGTAACGTTATAGAGCGTTTTAATTGCCACCATCACCTCTCGCTTGGTCGCGTGCGGCTCCACCACAAACACGTACGCATTTTTTTGCGCGAGGGCTGTCGCGCGCTCGGTGATGTGTGGCCGTATGAGCGCATGCGTAATTGAGCGCGTCCTTTGTGTGTCGGAGTTTGCCATTTTATGATGCGCGACTCACGAGCGCGGGAATACTCTCCTTCGGGTTTTCAATCAAAAGATACTGGTAGGTCATCACGTCAACTGGGTTTAAGTTCCGCACCTCTTCCACGCGCACCGTGGGGATGTTGCGGTAGCTCTGTACCGTCGCGCGCGCGAGTGTTGGCGTTGCAATGAGCGTACGGCGTCCACGGCGGAAGGTGAGTGCAGAGGCGCCAATGCCTGATGAGAGCTTGGAGAGTCGCATTGCGGCCTCTTTTGTTTTTGGTGTGGTGAGTGTGGCGCCCTCAACGAGTACAAGGGAACCCTCACGCACTTTCTGCGAGAGAACAGTAAAGAGCGCTCTCTCTTTCATCCTCTTGTTGACCTTACGATCGTAGCTCCGCTCCGCGGTTGGTCCATGGGTTACACCTCCACCCTTCCAAATAGGAGAGCGGATTGATCCGTGTCGGGCACGGCCAGTTCCCTTTTGCTTCCACGGCTTTTTGCCACCTCCACGGACCTCTCCGCGACCCTTGGCAACAGCGGTGTTGGTGCGCGCATTCCCCCGCATTGCCGTTACCACTTGGTGCACGAGGTCGGCATTCCACGGGAGCGCAAAAATCTTCTCGGGTAGGTCAATAGTCCCCGTTTTCTTTCCCTCCCAATTGTAGACAGTTTGTTCCATATTATTTTTGGACCACTTCAACAAGAGTGCCACGGCGACCGGGCACTGCACCGCGGATGAAGAGCTCCCCCTTCTCTGGGTCAACGCGAAGCACTGTGAGATTTTTTACACTCACACGCTCACCGCCCATGCGTCCTGCCATACGAACACCTTTAAATACACGCTGAACGCCCGCTGATCCAATGGAGCCGGGCTCGCGCTCCGAGTGCTTTTGCCCGTGACTGCGGGGTCCACCGTGGAATCCGTGACGCTTAACCACTCCTTGGAATCCCTTACCCTTACTTATCGCGGAAACAGATACTCTGTCTCCGGCCTCAAATTGCGTAATGTCGATCATATCACCAACCTGCCAGCCCGATGCCGGTCCGCCTTGAGCGGAAAACTCCCGTGTCGTGCGGTAGAGCGCGGGGAGCCCCTTCTGATGGCCTCGCTGTGCCTTGTTAACATGCTTCTCTTTAGCAAGCGTGGTACCTACCTGCACTGCCGCATACCCGTCACGTTCGAACGTTTTGACTTGCGTCACTACCACAGGACCAACATGAAGCACAGTCACCGGATATGCGGTGCCCTGCTCGTCAAACATCTGTGTCATTTGCTCTTTTGTGGCAAGGATTGCTTTCATACACGTAGCGATACTCTCTTTTACATCATTTTTACGTCAATGTGGACGCCCGAGGGAAGTGAGAGATTCGTAAGACTCTCAACAATCTTTGGGCTTGGATTTAAGATATCAATGAGACGCTTGTGAATACGCATCTCAAACTGTTCACGGGAATTCTTATCAATGAAAGACGAGCGGTTGACCGTGTAGCGCTTAATCCCCGTGGGGAGCGGTACCGGACCGCGCACGCGCGCCTCGTAGCGTGAGGCGGTATCCACGATCTGCTTCACTGATGCGTCAAGAACCTTGTTCTCATACGCGGAGATGCGGATGCGCAGTTTACCGAGTTCACCCTCTTTCAGGTTTGCTTTGATACTTACTTTAGAAACAGCCTTCACCTTTGGTACTGCCTTCGTTTTTGAGCCTGTCCCTTTTGGGGGACGTGGTGCTGCTTTCGTAGTTTTTTTTGCAGCGAGTGCCATACGCGTTAGGCGGTGATTGTGGTGATAGATCCTGCTCCCACTGTGTGACCACCCTCACGGATGGCAAAGCGGAGCTTATCTTCCAACGCAACAGGGGCAACCAATTTTACATGGAAGGTAACGGTGTCGCCCGGCATCACCATCTCGGTGCCCTCAGGGAGTGTTACCTCACCGGTTACGTCGGTAGTGCGGATGTAGAACTGTGGCTTGTAACCCTTGAAGAACGGCGTGTGGCGTCCACCCTCGTCCTTGGTGAGGATGTACACTTGTGCCTCAAAGTCCGTGTGCGGAGTTACGCTCCCCGGCTTTGCGAGCACCTGACCGCGGGTGATGTCCTCCTTCTTCACACCACGCAAGAGTATACCAGCGTTGTCTCCTGCCATACCTTCGTCAAGTTGCTTATTGAACATTTCAATACCGGTAACAGTAGTCTTGGCGGTTGCCTTGAGACCAACGATCTCAATTTCCTCGCCAACCTTTACCACGCCGCGCTCAATGCGTCCGGTAACCACGGTGCCGCGTCCTTCAATAGAGAAGATGTCTTCCACCGGCATGAGGAAGGGCTTGGAAACGTCGCGCACCGGCTCGGGAATATAATCGTCAAGTGCCTGCGTAAGCTCAAGGATGGGCTTTGCCCACTCATCGTCAACGCTCTTAGCGTCAAGCGCCTTGAGTCCAGAGCCGCGGATAACCGGAGCTCCCTTGCCGTCGTACTCGTACTTGGTAAGGAGGTCGCGAACTTCCTCCTCCACCAAGTCAACAAGTTCTTTATCGTCCACCATGTCTACCTTATTGAGGAAGACAACGATCTTTGGCACTCCTACCTGGCGAGCCAAGAGGATGTGCTCACGCGTCTGTGGCATCACGCCGTCGGTAGCGGCAACCACAATAATAGCGCCGTCCATCTGCGCGGCACCGGTGATCATGTTCTTGATGTAATCCGCGTGACCCGGCGCATCAATGTGCGCGTAGTGACGCTTAGCGGTCTCATACTCGTTGTGCGAGAGCGCAATAGTAATACCGCGCTCGCGTTCCTCGGGGGCGTTGTCAATCTCGTTGACACCGCGCATCTTAACCTTGTTTCCGGCAAGGTTTAAGACGTGGAGGATAGCTGCGGTTAAGGTCGTCTTGCCGTGGTCAACGTGGCCGATGGTACCGACGTTGACGTGTGGCTTAGACCGATCAAATTTGTCTGCCATAATAATTTCCTAAACTAATAACGCTAATAAAATGACCGTGCACATGACATGCACAATAAAAAACACGCTGGTTTGCGTATAAGGATACTATCAGAAACCCTTGGGAAGTCAAGGGGTTTTAAGACACATATTGACAATAATAGTCATATCTGCTACAATAATAGAAGAAGTACCTATCCGTCTTGTACGGAATCATTGAAAAAGGAAGGTGAAAAGGATGTTCAAGAGGATACTGAAAAGAAAGTACCTGATGGGAGAAATTCTCTTCATTGTGGTACTACTGTTGGCCGTGGTAAATGGGTGGAATAATACTCCCCCGTCAAACGCTCAAGAAAAGGAAGTGGCTACGACACAGGTCATATCAGCTCGAGAATGGTGTAATGTACAACTACATTACAACTCCAGACCCACCATCGGTCTGGTAGAAATGCCCGACGGACACGATTATCTTATTATTGTGGTAAACGATGGTACCGGACTTACGCTATCTCACAGTATGGAATGTCGCAAGTGTAGCCAGCAAAAGACCGCCTCTGCCAAATGACTGGAGTCAGACTCCAGTCAAAAAACCCCCTGCTTACCTATCGGTAGTGGGGGGTTTCTTTTGTCTATTTTTTCCGTATATACGAAATTTGTAGAATCTTGAGCCCGTTGTCGGCGTTGTTCGACATTGTTCGAAGTGAGACTTCAAACACTGGGATTAGGAGCGGGATTCGATGATGCCGGCGGCAACGCTTTGGGGGACAATGGCGTAGGTATCAAATTCCATATTAAAGGTCGCGCGGCCCTCCGTCATTGAGCGTAGTGAGGTCACGTAGCCAAAAAGCTCCGAGAGTGGCACCTTAGCGCGGATCACTTTAAGTCCTGCACGGTCATCCATACCCTCAATCTGCCCGCGCTTACTAGAGAGGTTACCGGTCACATCACCCATAAACTTTTCCGGCGTTACTACCTCCACCTTCATAATCGGCTCAAGGATCACCGGCTTGGCACGCCTTGCCGCATCTTGGAGAGCAAGTGAGCCCGCCATTTTAAATGCCATCTCAGACGAGTCTACCTCGTGGTACGAGCCATCGTAGAGCTCTACTGAGAGGTCAACGAGCTCAAAGCCCGCCACCACGCCACGACTCATCCCCTCGCGCACGCCCTTCTCCACCGCAGGGATGTACTCCTGCGGGATCACTCCTCCCTTAATGCTGTTGATGTACTCAAAGCCCGGCTCGCGCTTACTGTTCTTGGGCACCTTCTCTTCTGGATCATACTTAGGCAATGGCTTAACGCGGATACGCACGTGACCATACTGCCCGCGTCCTCCCGACTGCTTGATGTATTTATTTTCTGCTTCCGCTTCCATAGTCACCGTCTCACGATAGGCAACCTGTGGTTTGCCAATGTTTGCCTCCACAGAGAACTCGCGCTTCATACGATCCACAATAATATCTAAGTGGAGCTCACCCATACCAGAAATAATAGTCTCTCCTGTCTCTTGGTCACTCTTAATTTTAAAGGTGGGATCCTCATCGGAGAGGCGTTTGAGTGCCAAGCCCATCTTCTCTTGGTCTACTTTTGTCTTTGGCTCAATACGCACCGAGACCACCGGTTCGGGGAATTCAATCTTCTCTAACATAATAGGATGTTCGGGGTCACAGAGCGTGTCGGATGTCCTCGTATTTTTTAGTCCCACCATTGCAGCAATCTCTCCCGCGTACACACTCTTCACATCCTCACGGTGATTCGCGTGTAGTCGCACAATGCGCCCTACCCGCTCCTTATCACCCGTCGTGGTGTTGTAAATATATGATCCCGCATCCAGCTTGCCTGAGTACACACGGAAGAAGGTGAGCTGACCAACAAAGGGATCCGTCTGCACCTTAAAGGCAAGCGCGGCAAAGGGGTCATCGTTCGTTGGGCGGCGCAGTAACTCCTCACCCGTGTGTGGGTCAAGCCCCAGTACGGGAGGGATATCCAAGGGTGAAGGGAGGTAGTCAATTACCGCATCAAGCACCAATTGCACTCCCTTATTCTTAAGCGCCGAGCCACAAAAGACGGGAACGAGCTCGTTGGCGAGGCAAGCCTTACGTACTATTGCCTTAAGTTCAGCAAGAGAGAGCTGTTCCCCCGCAAAAAAGCGCTCCATCGCCCTTTCATCGTGTTCAATGATTTTCTCAATCAATTCATCATGGTACTTCTGCGCGCTCTCACGGAGATTCTCGGGAATCTCTTGTTCCATAACTTCTTTGCCCTTATCACCACCAAAAAAGTACGCCTTCATAGTGAGGAGGTCTACCACGCCCTCGTGCGCGTCCTCTTCCCCAATGGGGATCTGCATACGCACCGCGTTTTTTGTGAGACGATCTAAAATTGTTTTAAATGAGTGCTCAAAGGAGGCACCCATGCGGTCCAATTTGTTGATGAAGCAGATGCGTGGCACCTTCCCCTCATCGGCGTAGCGCCAATTTGTTTCAGACTGTGGCTCCACACCTGCAACACCATCAAACACCACCACGGCGCCATCCAATACGCGCAAGCTCCGTTTAACCTCCACAGTAAAGTCAATGTGCCCCGGTGTATCAATAATATTAAAACGATGCTTGAGCTCTTCATTACCTGGCGCATATGTTGGAATCCAAAACGCAGTTGTGGCGGCAGCAGTAATAGTGATGCCGCGTTCGCGCTCTTGCTCCATCCAGTCCATCACTGCCTCACCCTCGTGCACCTCACCAATTTTATGCGAGAGACCAGTGTAAAACAAAATACGCTCACTGGTTGTTGTCTTCCCAGCGTCAATGTGTGCAATGATACCGAAGTTACGGACCTTCGTGAGCGAAAATTCTTCCATTCCTATTTCTTTTTACTGGTCCAGCCAAAGTGCGCAAAGGCACGATTGGCCTCTGCCATTTTATGCACAGTGTCACGCTTCTTTACCGCCTCACCCTCATTTTTGGATGCAGCAAGAAGTTCATCGTAGAGCTTCGCGTTCATGGGAGCTCCCTTTTTTGCGCGCGCGGCGCCAATGATCCAGCGCAAAGCAAGCGCGGTGCGACGCTCGGGGCGCACCTCGTGCGGCACCTGGTAGTTGGCGCCACCCACGCGGCGTGAGCGTACTTCCACCGTGGGGCCCGCGTTACGGAGTGCCGTCTCAAATACCTCCACCGGATCCTGATTGGTATCTTTTTTAATACGATCAAACACGCCGTACACAATACCGCGTGAGACCTCCTTCTTCCCCCGCTCCATCACATAGTTAATGAGTTGCGAAACACGCGTCGATTGGTAGCGATGGTCAGGAGTGGGTTTATTCCTTCCTTTAACGGGGCGGCGCATAGAGATTATTTAGCTGCCTTGGGACGCTTGGCGCCATAGAGGGAGCGTGCTTGGCGGCGCTTCTCCACGCCAGAAGCATCCAACATACCGCGGACAATGTGGTAGCGCACACCAGGGAGATCCTTCACGCGGCCGCCGCGGATAAGTACCACCGAGTGCTCTTGCAAATTATGCCCCTCTCCCGGGATGTAGGCGGTGACCTCCATACCGTTAGTAAGACGGACGCGCGCAATTTTACGGAGCGCGGAGTTTGGCTTTTTTGGAGTGGTGGTCTTTACTAACAAACACACACCGCGCTTAAAAGGTGAGGGATAGAAGACTGGATGATTTTTGAGTGTATTGAAACCGCGCGCCAATCCAACCGTGCGCGCCTTCTTTACCACTCTCGTCCTGCCTTTGCGGACAAGCTGATTAATTGTCGGCATACAGGCGCTACTGTACTACAGAGTAGGATCTCATGCAAGAGGAGATTTGATTGTTAAAAAGAAACTCGTACTACAATCCCACATTTCACGCGACCGCTTGTTTTATGGGATTGTAGTTTTACATCTAACTTGCCGACTTTTGGAAATTACTGCAGATGGAATCGGGCAATCCACCGAGCTTCATTAGAGAGCGTTTCTACTTCAACGTAATACACACACGGATGCAGTTCAAAAAATTCTACCAAAAAATCTATCTCATCCTTACAGTTATAGGGAACGATATGTACCGAGTGTTGTAACTCCTGGAACCCAAGCTCCTTTAACTTCTCACGGAGCGCATCTCGGGCACGCTTCTTCTTCTCTGGGATATCAAAAATAACCATACGCCACTTGCCATCCCATTGCTTTGGTTTTTGTATCCCCATACGCTCAATATGATAGATGAGGGCACGACTTTTCCCTCTTTCATTTAAGACTATACGCACAGTCCCATCATCCTGCTCTCTAAAGTCAAGGAGTCTATCTTTTTCAAACTCGCGAATCATCCGTTGGAGATAATGTTGATCAAGGGAACGTAATTCTTTGGGAACATTTTTGAGTTCAAATAAGTATTTACGTGAAGCACGAGAGAACGAGAAAGCAAGTCCAGCCTGTAGCAGAATGAGGAACTTCTGTTTAGACGGTGCACGATACTTCTTTATCTTTTCCATATCTTGATTGTACCACATTTCACGCGACCGCTTGTTTTATGGGATTGTTATTTTCCCCTGTTTTTATTATTTTTTATGTTTCTAAAAGGTGCTAGCCTCCCACTAAAAGCATGGTGAGAGTAAAAACAAAGCTGGCAATCTGCCCCCAGAGGAGGAGCGCGATAATAATAAGGAAGAGTCCGTAGCGCTCAAGAGAGTCCATGAGGTAACGGTAGCGGTAGGGTAAGAGCGCCGTGAGTATGCGCGAACCATCCAAGGGAGGTACCGGCAATAAATTAAAGAAGGCAAGAATGAGGTTGATGAGGACGATGGAAGAAAGGAAGGAGGCCGCCACGGGACTTAAGGAAAACCCGAAAGCAAAAGCTCCTCGCAAGGCAAGCGCCGTCAGAAGTGCGAGTACGATGTTAACCAACGGTCCAGCGCCCGCAACAAGCGCTGGACCCCAGCGCTTCGCGCGCAAATTGTAGGGATTATAGGGCACCGGTTTTGCCCACCCAATAATGAGTCCTCCGGGGAGGAGTGAGAGAGCGAGTGGTACAAAAATAGAACCAATGGGGTCAATGTGAGGAATGGGATTAAGAGTTAAGCGTCCCGCCATGCGCGCCGTTGGATCACCCAAGAAGTTTGCCACCACGCCGTGCGCAACCTCATGGATAATGACAGAGACAACGAGTATAGCGATAAGAAAAAGTGTTTCTATCATAAGAGTGTGTTGCAAAAATGCCTGTTTATGATACCATGCCTCTGTCACTACTATGAAATCATGCCCACTCTGCAATCGAGGGAGCCGCATCGTTGGAGGATACTCCAACCGCGTTCGCGCAACTAAATATAACCCGACAGGCAAACGCCGCGTTCAGGTTAATCTCCAGTGGGCAACGCTTCCCGAGGGGGGCCGTATCAAAATTTGCACCCGCTGTATGAAGGCAGGCAAGCACATCCCCACTCGGAGAGCCTCTACTTCTTAGGTAGTACCCCAAAGGCCATAATTGGTTCCCCCGGTTTTACCGCCGAGGAATCGGAATAACCAAGGATAATACAGTCCTCTACTGTGTGTAAAGTTTCCTCAAGCTTTCCAAAGACATTGTAGACGCGCGCCAGTGGCTCGCCTTTTTTTGCGTTGTGTCCGGGGCGTGAGATCACTCGCAGAATGCCGCTCATTTGAGCGGTTGGCTCGTGACTATAGGTAAGGAGCACTCCGCGTAACTCTTTGGGAGTTAGATACGGTACTTCTGCATCAAGTACATCAACCATACCGAGAAAAACAAGAACGTTCCAAAGCGCGTCCACTCCGCGTGCCACATCCTTTTCATTCACCACGTAGGATCCACCGAGCTCAAGGGTGAGCGCAGGAATCCCCGCAGTAAGTAAGCTCCCCGAGAGAGAGCGGCGCAGGTCGTCGGCATCATCGGCATTCTCTTGTTCATTCACCATAATAAGGCCTGTTTGCTTGCCATACTCAAGAGTCTCTCTATATACCTTCTCCTTTCCGCGTGGACAGGGATCAATCAGCGCGTAGGGAATAGAACGTATCCAATCGTTATGCAGATCAATTACTAAAGTCGGTGAAGTAGTGATGATAGTGCTAAAAATTTTTTCAGCGAGACGCTCTGCCAAGGTGCCCTGCGCGTCCCCGGGGAACGATCGGTTAATATCCTCGTGGCTTGCCGGTAGTGTGCGCAGTGTGTGCTCAAAACCAACAGGGTTCATCAGGGGAAAAGCGTGGAGACTCCCCTTTTTGAGAGGATACTTCCGCAGACGTTTAAAAATTTCCTGGATGACCACAATACCCCCCACCTCATCTCCGTGCACACACGCAGTCAACCACACAACTGGACCCTCTTGCGGCGCGCGCGCCTCCATTACCGCAAGGCGGCGGGCAGAGAGATCCGATCCCGTCATAATCTTGAGGAATGAGTAGTGTATGGGAGACTGTTTCTTTTTCATTCGTTTTGGCATAGATTTATTTTACCATCTTATTTCCTTTCCGTCACTTTTGAGAGTAACGCGTCCGTCCTTGTCGGTCCGTAAGACGAGAACTCCGTATTTTTGTAAAATAGTGAGGACCTCTGCGTGTGGATGTCCGTAGCGATTAGCCTCTCCCGCAGAAATAACCGCAAGTTGTGGACCTACCCTCTGCACAAACACATCGCTCGTTGAGGTACGCGAGCCGTGGTGGCCGGGTTTTAAGACGGTACTCCGCAATCTTTCGCCATCACGCGCAATCAGTCGCCGCTCCACACTCTGGGGAGCATCGCCGGTCAAGAGCACCGTAGTACTGCCATAGCGTAGCTGGCCAACAATTGAGGATTCATTAGTCTCCATACCTGCGGTATCACGATCCGGATACAAAATTGTGAAGGTCACCCCCGCACCAAGATCAATGACCATCCCTCGCCGCGCGAGTATGCGCGGTATTTTTTTATTCTGTATTTCTGCCTCAAGCGCGCGGTACGTCATCGTGTCCGCGTGACTTCCCGGCTCAAGTATGGCAGACACCGTGTAACGATCAAGGACGGGAATGAGTCCGCCTACATGATCCGCGTCCGGGTGCGTGCCTACGACCACGTCAATACTCCTATCGGCAAACGGCATCACGGAACCGAGCTCGGCAAGCACCTGTCGCCCACTACCACCATCAATGAGCATCTGATTGCCATTGGGAGCTTCTATATACATTGCATCACCCTGCCCAATATTAAGGAAGGCAACAACGAGCTGCCCTTCCGATGCAAAGAGCACCCCCCACCACACGAACATCGCGCAAAGCGCGAGCAGAGAGAGAACGGAGGAGCGGTAGTGCTTACGGAGTAGAGCGAGCATGATAACGCCAGTATAGCGCGAGGCCGCCGAGCGCGTAGAGTGCGAGAGTAACAGACGTTCCGAGCGCGGGAACCGAAACTGTCGCAAAGGGAAGTCTCTCTACAAAACGCGCGCACAAAATAATAAAATTCAAAAGAAGAGTTGCAATAAAAGCGCTCGGGAGAGCGAGTACAGGAAGTATAAATACAAGGAATGCAGAGAGAGCAGTGAGTGCCATAGTAAGTGGCACTAACGGCAATACTAGAACGTTTAGAGGGAGTGCATACACACTCACCGCTCCCGAAAGGTGAACAATAAATGGGAGCACTGCACATTGAGCGGCAAGCGTAGTTGCCACCAGCTCGCGGATAAAACGAGAAGGGATGAAACGCTTGAGCCGTACCTCAATCGGCGTAGAGAGAAAAATAAGTCCCGCCGTTGCAATCACAGAGAGCTGGAAACCAGGATCAGCAGTGAGTGAGAGGGGATTAATAAGCACCATCGTACCAAAGGCGATGAGGAGAGCGCGGAACGCGTCGTGCTCTCGCCCCGTCGCCCGTGCAAGAAGGAGCGCGAGCGCCATAAGGGCGGCACGGAGTGAGGAGGCGCTCGCGCCGGTCGCGAGAACAAAAAGGAAAATGCCACCACTCGCGGCGCTAAAACGCACGAGCGGCAAAAAATAAGAAAATGCACGAAGTAAAAATTCTGAAACAATGGTCACGTTATAGCCCGAGAGCACCACAATGTGAGAGATTCCCACACGACGAAAAATGTCGGAGAGATCTTTCCCTAAGGAGGCACTGTCCCCCAAGAGCATGCCACTCCCCAGCGCGGCGGCAGGTTCTGAAATGACACTCATAATATTCGTACGCAGTACATCAACGAAAGAATAGAGCGCTCCCAGTAGGGAGCGCGACGCCGGCTCCATAAGCTCTATCTCTTTGACAGTCATCTCGGCAACAATGGAATTGCGCGCAAGATA